>CAYMZO010000007.1:5291-20313 GCA_964394885.1 uncultured Eubacteriales bacterium
CAATAAATTTGAATATTTATGCAAAAAGTCCTTGACTTTCTGCATATCAGGTTTATAATATACTCATATTTTATTAAAGTATCACAGGAGGCAACCATTATGTCAGATATTAAAAAAGTTGTTTTAGCCTATTCAGGAGGACTTGATACATCTATCATTATTCCTTGGCTTAAAGAGAATTACAATAATTGTGAAGTTATCGCTGTATCCGGAGATGTCGGACAGGGAACAGAGCTTGAAGGTCTTGAAGAAAAGGCACTCAAGACCGGTGCTTCAAAGCTTTACATAGAAGATTTAAACAAAGAGTTTGTTGAGGACTTTATTTTTCCAACCCTTAAAGCCGGTGCTGTTTATGAAGGTGAATATCTTCTTGGAACATCATTTGCACGTCCTATTATCGCAAAGAGAATTGTTGAAATTGCTCTTGCAGAGGGTGCAGACGCAATTTGCCACGGCTGTACAGGAAAAGGAAATGACCAGGTTCGTTTTGAACTTGCAATAAAGGCTTTTGCTCCTAATATGAAAATCATTGCTCCTTGGAGAACGTGGGATATTAAATCTCGTGAAGAGGAAATCGAATATGCTGAGGCTCACAAAATTCCTCTTAAGATTAACAGAGAAACAAACTATTCAAAAGATAAAAACCTTTGGCATCTTTCACACGAAGGTCTCGACCTTGAAGACCCTGCAAACGAGCCACAGTACAACAAAGAGGGCTTTTTGGAGCTTGGCGTTTCTCCTGAAATGGCTCCCGACAAGCCAACATATATAACTCTCTCATTTGAAAAAGGTGTTCCCGTTGCACTTAACGGTGAAAAACTCGGAGCTGTTGAAATGGTTAAGGCTCTTAATGAAGTTGGCGGAGCAAACGGAATTGGCCTTGTTGACCTTGTTGAAAATCGTTTGGTAGGAATGAAGTCAAGGGGCGTTTATGAAACTCCGGGCGGAGCAATTCTTTACAGAGCTCACGCTGTTCTTGAAACTCTTACTCTCGACAGAGATACTCAGCACTACAAAGAGCTTGTTGCAAACCGTTATGCAGAGCTTGTTTACTTCGGTCAATGGTTTACTCCTCTTCGTGAAGCTCTTCAGGCTTTTGTTGACAAAACACAGGAAACTGTTACAGGAGATGTAAAACTTAAACTTTACAAGGGAAATATAATCAATGCAGGCACAACTTCTCCTTACTCACTTTACAGTGAAGAGTTTGCCACCTTTGACGCTGACGAGGTTTACAATCAGAATGATTCAGCAGGATTTATCAACCTCTTTGGTCTTCCAATCAAAGTTAAGGCTCTTATTGAACAGGGCAAGAATAAATAATATTAAGGTGATTTTTAATGAAACTATGGGCAGGACGCTTTTCTAAGGAAATAGATAAAAAGACCAACGATTTTAATTCATCTATATCTTTTGACAGCCGTATGTTTGAGCAGGATATAACCGGAAGTATGGCACACGCCGCAATGCTCGGAGCACAGGGCATTATTTCAAAAGATGATATGGACACAATAATCGACGGTTTGCAAAACATCCTTAATGATATAAAAAGCGGCAAATTGCAAATTGATATGAATGCAGAGGATATACATACATTTATTGAGGGTGAACTTACCGAAAGGGTTGGAGATGCAGGAAAAAGACTTCACACATCAAGAAGCAGAAACGACCAGGTCGCTCTTGATATTCGACTTTTTCTTCGTGATGAATGCGATGAAGTTACAGCTCAGCTAACCGAGCTTATCTGCGTTCTTTGCAACAGTGCAAAAAAGTATTCAGATGTTGTTATGCCGGGATACACTCATCTTCAAAGAGCTCAGCCCATTGTTTTCGGTCATCACCTTTTAGCTTATGCAGAAATGTTTCTGCGTGATATTTCAAGAATTAAGGATGCAAAGGCAAGAATGAACTACTGCCCTCTTGGCTGTGGTGCTCTTGCCGGAACAACTTATCCGATAGACAGGTCTCTTACAGCAAGCACCTTGGGATTTGACGGAATTTGTCAAAACTCTCTTGACGGTGTTTCAGACAGGGATTTTTGTATTGAACTTTCAAGTGCTCTTTCACTTGTTATGGTTCATCTGTCCCGTTTTTGTGAAGAGATAATTATGTGGTGTTCTTGGGAATTCAAGTTTGTTGAGCTTGACGATGCTTTCTCAACCGGTTCAAGCATTATGCCACAGAAAAAGAATCCCGACATTGCAGAGCTTGTAAGAGGAAAATCAGGCAGAGTCTTTGGCGACCTTATGGGTCTTTTGACCGTAATGAAAGGCATTCCACTTGCTTACAACAAGGATATGCAAGAGGATAAAGAGGCTGTTTTTGACGCTTTTGACACTGTAAAAATGTGTCTTACTGCCTTTATTCCGATGATTGAAACTATGAAAGTTATTCCCGAAAATATGAGAAAAGCTGCTGCGGGCGGATTTATAAACGCAACTGATTGTGCAGATTTTCTTGTTTCAAAAGGTCTTGCTTTCCGTGATGCCTACAAGGCAACGGGTGTTTTGGTCGCCCTTTGCATAAGCAAGGGATTAACTCTTGAAAATCTTCCTATTGAAGAATACAAAAATGTTTGCGAGCTTTTTGACGAGGGTGTTTATGACGCTATTTCACTTGAGAAATGCGTTTCAGACAGAACCTGCGACGGTGCTCCTGCACCTCAAAATGTCATTTCTCAGGCAGACAGAATTTTAAAAATATTAGAATAAACAAATTGCAAAAGGTGGTGTCAGAGCATATCTGCTGTCTATTTTCCCTATTTCCTTATTTTATTTATAGGCAGAGCAAATGCTCCTTAAGATGATAAATGTTGGAATAATCGGTGCAACAGGATATGCAGGCATCGAACTGTGCAGAATAATAATAAACCATCCAAACGCTCAGCTTTCTGCCATTGGGTCTGTCAGCTTTGAAGGCAAAAAGATAAGTGATATTTATCCCGCTCTCAACGGTCTTTGCGACCTTATATGTGAAGAATCAGACTCCGTTATTGAAAAAAGCGATGTAGTCTTTGCCTGTGTCCAACACGGTCTTTCTCAGGAATTTGCAAAAAAATGTGCCGACAAAAGCGTTGCTTTTATTGACCTCGGTGCAGACTTTCGTCTTGAAAGTGCTGAGGATTATGAGAAATGGTATGGCAAGAAGTTTACAAACCTTGACCTTCACAAAAAGGCTGTTTACGGACTCCCAGAGCTTTTTAGAGATGAAATTAAAAATACAAAAATTATTGCAAATCCGGGTTGTTATCCAACAAGCATTGCCCTCGGACTTTCCCCTGCTCTTAAATCCGGTCTTGTAAAAACACAGGGAATTGTAATAGATTCAAAATCCGGAGTTACAGGTGCAGGCAGAAATCCAACGCAAACAGCACATTTTCCAAACTGTAACGAAGCTTTTTCTCCTTATAAAATTGCATCGCACAGGCATACTCCTGAAATTGAACAGACTCTTTCAAAAATTTCGGGTGAGGACATTACGGTTCTTTTCGTGCCACATCTTTTGCCTATAAACCGTGGCATTATTTCAACAGTTTATGCAAAGCTTGAGGAAAACATTTCAATGCAAGACATTAGAAATGCTTATGAAAATGCCTATAAAAATGAAAAGTTTGTAAGAGTCCTTAAAGATGGTGAAGTTGCAAATCTCAGAAACGTAAAATGCAGTAACTATTGCGACATCTCTTTGCATATTGATGATAGAACAGGAACTCTTGTTGTTGTTTCTGCCATTGATAATATGGTTAAGGGTGCAGCAGGCCAGGCAGTTCAAAATATGAACATCATCTTCGGTCTTGCCGAGGACACGGGTCTTTGTCTTATCCCAACCGCATTTTAGTACATAATTTATTAAGGGGTGCTTTTATGAAAACTCGCAAAACTCGAATTATTGCAATAATTCTTTTGGTGGCTCTGCTTTGCTTTGCAATGACAGGCTGCGTTCCTCACAACACTCCAAGCGTTGATGTCGCCGGATTTTTTACAGGAATTTGGCACGGCTGGATTGCACCATTTACTCTTATCGCTTCCATCTTTTCGGATGTAAGAATATACGAGATAAACAACACGGGATTTTTCTATGACCTCGGCTTTTATATGGCTGTTATCAGTGGCTTTGGCGGCCTTGCACTATCTCGACGAAAAGGCAGAGATTAAGGATTTAAAGACTTGGCAATGCCTTATAATCCAAATAAATTTATACCGCTTAAACCTATAAATTACCTATGATTGAGTTGCGGAGAAAACCGAACGGCTTTGTCATTATTGGTTTTCTTCGCTTTTTTATATTTTTATATTTTATTAGTTAAACAATAAATCTAACAGGATTTTTCAAAAGAGGAGATTTTATGAACAACCTTGCTTTTATTGACGGTGGCATCTGTGCACCTAAAGGATTTGTTGCAAATGGTATTCACTGCGGAATACGCAAGAACAAAGCAAATCCCGACCTTGCACTTATATTTTGTGAAAAAGAGTGCGACACTGCCGCTGTATATACACAAAACCTTGTTTACGGTGCTCCGATAACCGTAACAAAGAAGAACATTTCAAACGGAAAAGCTCGTGCTATCATCTGCAACAGCGGAATTGCAAACACTTGTAATGCTGACGGAGTTGAAAAGGCTCAGGGAATGTGCGACATTGCAGCAAAAGGACTCGGCATTGATTCCAGCGATGTTGTTGTTGCTTCAACGGGTGTTATCGGTCAGCCTATCAATCTTGAACCCGTAAAAAACGGAATTGACGAGCTTGTATCCGGTCTTTCAGCCAACGGCTCAGACCTTGCAGCAAAGGCAATTATGACAACCGACACAAGAAAAAAAGAGGTTTCAGCTGAATTTTACATAGACGGTAAAAAGTGCAAAATCGGAGGCATTTCAAAAGGCTCAGGTATGATTCATCCGAATATGGCAACTATGCTCTGCTTTATTACAACAGACGTTGACATCTCTTCCGATATGCTTTCAAAGGCTCTTAAATTTTCCGTTGCAGACAGTTTTAATATGCTTAGTGTTGACGGAGATACTTCTACGAACGATACTGTTTGCGTTATGGCAAGCGGTCTTGCAGAAAACGCTCGAATTGAACAGCAAAACGAAGCTTTTGAAGTCTTTGCCAACGCACTTAAGGAGTGCTGTATTTACCTTGCTCGTGAAATGGCAAGAGACGGAGAAGGTGCAACGAAGCTCGTTGAATGCATTGTCTTTGGTGCATCAGACGAACAAACAGCAAAGAAAGTTGCAAAAAGCATTATCTGCTCTTCACTTGTTAAAACCGCTGTTTTTGGCTCCGATGCCAACTGGGGAAGGATACTATGTGCAATAGGTTACAGCGGTGCAGACGTTGATGTGTCTAAGATTGACGTTGCATTCAAATCTGATTCAGGCGAAATTGAGGTTTGCAAAAGTGGCTCCGGCATTGAATTTTCCGAGGAAATTGCAAAGAAAATTCTTGTTATGGATTCAATTCAAATTTGTGTAAACCTTAACAGCGGAAATGAAAAGGCAACAGCTTTTGGCTGCGACCTGACCTATGATTATGTTAAAATTAACGGTGATTACCGTACCTGATACACAAAACAAGACACCGCAGGAGGAATTATAATGAAAATTTCAGACGCAGACAGGGCTGAAATACTTGTTAAGGCACTGCCCTACATACAGCAATATTACAATAAAACATTTGTTATAAAATACGGTGGAAACGCAATGATAAGCGACGAGCTTCGTGATGCCGTCATTACCGATATTGTACTTCTTTCACTTGTTGGAATAAATGTTGTGCTTGTTCACGGCGGAGGACCTGAAATTTCCGATATGCTTGATAAGGTCGGAAAAGAAACACGCTTTGTAGACGGGCTTCGTTATACAGACGATGAAACAATGGATATTGTTCAAATGGTTCTTGCAGGCAAGGTTAACAAGGGTCTTGTTCAGCTTATTGACTCTCACGGTGGAAAGGCTCTTGGGCTTTGCGGTCTTGACGGTGGAATGATTAAGGCGACAAAGAAGAAGAACAAGGTTGACCTTGGATACGTCGGAGAGATTACAGACATCAATGTTTCTGTGCTGAACGACACCATTGAAAAGGGCTATATTCCCGTTGTTGCCACCGTTGCAAGCGGAGACGACAATACCTCATACAACATAAATGCAGACCTTGCAGCCTCCAGAATTGCTTCCGGTTTGCACGCTGAAAAGCTTTTACTTATGACGGACGTCAAGGGACTTCTTCGTGATAAAGACGATGAAAGCACTTTAATCTCCTGCGTAAATGTCAGCGAAGTTCCCGGCCTTAAAAATCAGGGTATTATCAGCGGTGGAATGATTCCGAAAATCGACTGCTGTGTTGAAGCTGTCCGCAGAGGGGTTAACAGAACTCATATTATTGACGGACGTATTCCTCATTCTATTCTTGTTGAAATTCTTTCAAACGACGGTATCGGGACTATGTTCCTTTAATATAAATATATCTTTGTGTTTTCTGCAATGCAAACACAAATTAATCAGCTTAACTTCTTTCATCCAATAAACCAAACCTCGTTCCCCAAAAATTCCGCCATTGCTTAATTTTAAGCTTTGCTGCGGAAAAGGGGTTGCGGGGGAACTAATGATTTTTCGTGGTGGAGATTTTACAATATTTAAGTTTTTTATTTTATACAAATCTAAATAATATTAAGGTGATTTATAATGACTTTTGAGGAGATAAAGCAAACCGCAGATAAATATTTAATGCCTACATACTCTCACTTTAACATCGCATTAAAAAGTGCTGACGGTGCAACATTTACCGATGTTGACGGAAGAGAGATTATCGACTTTACTTCAGGAATAGGCGTTGTTTCTATTGGTTCGGGAAATGACAACTGGGTACAAGCTGTTTCAACGCAGGCAAAGATGCTTGCACACACCTCAAATCTCTACTACAATGAGCCAACCGCAAGGCTTGCAAAAGAGCTTTGTGAAAAATCGGGATTTGATAAAGTTTTCTTCTGCAATTCGGGTGCCGAGGCAAACGAGTGTGCAATAAAGCTCGCCCGTAAATACAGCTTTGACAAATACGGTGAAAACCGATTCAATATAATAACGCTTGAAAACTCTTTTCACGGCAGAACAATGGCAACCGTTACTGCAACAGGTCAAGATGTTTTTCACAAGTTTTTTAACCCCTTTAACGAGGGCTTTAAATATGCAAAGGCAAACGACATCAACTCTGTAAAAGAGCTTTTAAACGGTGATGTCTGTGCCATTATGATTGAGCTTATTCAAGGTGAAGGCGGAGTTTGTCCTCTTAATAAAAATTTTGTAATACAGCTTACGGAATTATGCAAAGAGAACGACATTCTTCTTATGGTTGACGAGGTTCAAACCGGTGTTGGCAGAACTGGAAAGCTTTTTGCCTTTGAAAATTTCGGCGTTCGTCCGGATGTTGTTACCAGTGCAAAAGGTCTTGGAAACGGGCTTCCTATCGGTGCCTGTCTGTGTGCCGATTTTCTTGGAAATGTTCTGACAGCAGGGACTCACGGAACAACTTTCGGAGGAAATCCGGTTGTCTGTGCCGGTGCCTTAGAGGTGCTTAAAACCCTTGACAATAACTTTTTATCCGAAGTTTTAGAAAAAGGCAATTATATAAGAAAAAAGCTTGAATGCTTTGAAGAGATAGAGGAAATTCGTGGAATGGGTCTTATGCTTGGATTAAAGCTTAAAAGCCTCTCTGCAAAAGATGTTGCAGCAAAATGCGTTGAAAACGGACTTCTTATTTTAACGGCAAAGGACCTTTTAAGAATGCTCCCTCCTCTTACTATCAGCTACGAAGAAATTGATAAGGGTCTTAACATATTAAAATCGACTCTTGAAAATAAAGGAGAATAAATTTATGAAACATCTTTTAAAAATGCTTGACCTTTCAAAAGAGGAGATTATGGATATTCTTAATCTTGCAGACCAGCTTAAATACGAGCAAAAAAACGGTATTGAGCACAAGCATCTGCAAGGAAAAACATTGGGTATGATTTTTCAAAAATCATCAACCCGTACCCGTGTTTCATTTGAAACAGGTATGTATCAGCTTGGCGGATATGCTCTTTTTCTTTCCTCTAACGACCTTCAAATAGGCAGAGGCGAGCCTGTTCAGGACACTGCAAGGGTTTTGTCAAGATACCTTGACGGAATTATGATTAGAACCTTTGAACAGTCTGAGGTTGAAGCTCTTGCACAAAACGGAAGCATTCCTATAATCAACGGTCTTACTGACTTTTGCCACCCTTGCCAGGTGCTTGCAGACCTTATGACTATTCGTGAATACAAAAGCAAATTTGAAGGATTGAAAATGTGCTATATCGGAGACGGAAACAATATGGCAAACTCTCTTATTGTTGGCGGTCTTAAGGTTGGTATGTCCGTAAGCGTTGCCTGCCCTGAAGGTTACGAGCCCGACCGTGCAATATTAAACTTTACCAACGACTATGACTGTTTTGATTTTTGCAGAAATCCTCTTGATGCAGCAAAGGACGCAGACGTTATTCTTACCGATGTTTGGGCATCTATGGGTCAAGAAGGCGAAGCAGAAAAAAGACGCAAGGCTTTTGAGGGCATTTATCAGGTAAACGAAGCTGTTATGAATGTTGCAAAAGACGACTGTATGGTTCTTCACTGTCTTCCTGCCCACAGAGGTGAAGAAATAACCGAAGAGGTTTTTGAAAATCACGCTAATCAGATTTTTGACGAGGCAGAAAACAGACTTCATGCTCAAAAGGCAGTTATGGTTACACTTATGAAGGACTAAATTTAATTTAAAATGCATAAAAGCACAGGCATTTTTAACCTGTGCTTTTATTTTTTGGTCTTTTTTTACATATTTATTGGTTATTTTGTTTATTATTTATGGGTTTTGTGTTATAATAAGAGTAACTGTTAACTTTTAGGAGGATTAAAACAATGGAACTTGACAAAAAAATATGAAAAAGTTAATGTGGCTTATCACATTTACAGTCCTGTTGTTTGCTTTATTTCAAAACTTTGACAAGGTTCAAAATGTCTTTAAAATTATTATTGACGTTTCAATGCCTTTCATTATGGGATTTTTTATTGCATTCATCATAAATGTACTTATGAACGGAATTGAAAACAGAATTTTTGCACCACTCAATAAGAAATACACAAATAAGTGGCCGAAAATAAGACGTCCTTTAGCTTTAATTCTATCTTTCCTGATTATAATCGGTCTTATTGCTTTTCTTATTTTCCTGCTCATTCCCGAAATTAAAAATACAGCATTAATAGTTGCAGATACTTTCCCTGCTTATTGGGCACGTATGCAGGACTGGCTTACCAACTTTATGGAAAGCCACGACTTGTCCACAGAACGCTTAGATGCACTTAATATTAACTGGGAAAAAATTCAGCAAAGCATTACAAAGTTTATTCAAAATGGTGGTTCTTCACTTATAAACAGCACTATCGGATTTACAACCTCTGTTGTAAGCGGTGTATTTAACTTTATACTCGGTCTTGTTTTTTCCGTATATGTTTTACTTCAAAAAGAAAAGCTCAGCATTCAGAGCAAGAAAATTTTATACTCATATTGCCCTAAAGAAAAGGTTGATTCCTTTATTGGTGTATGTTCACTTTCGCATAAAACATTTACCAACTTTGTTTCAGGTCAATGTCTTGAGGCAGTTATAATCGGTGTTCTCTGCTTCTTTGGAATGCTTATCTTCAAGATGCCTTATGCACCATTAATCTCTGCACTTGTCGGATTCACCGCTCTCATTCCTGTATTTGGTGCTTTCCTTGGAACAGGTGTCGGTGCTTTCTTAATCCTTATGGTAGACCCTATGAAGGCATTCTGGTTTATTGTATTTATCCTTGTTTTGCAACAGCTCGAAGGCGACCTTATATATCCTAAGGTTGTCGGCAAATCCGTTGGACTCCCCGGAATTTGGGTTCTTGTTGCAGTTACTCTCGGCGGAAGTCTTGGCGGAATTTTCGGAATGCTCATTGGCGTTCCTATTATGTCTATCATTTACTCGTTGCTTAGAAGTTCAACCACTCTAAGGCTTAAAAAGCGGAACATTACGGTTGAATAATATTTTAATCAATAATTTGTTTTACAATACAAAAAAAGTAGCAACCGCTCAGATTAATCTTAAATCTGAGCGGTTGCTATTGTTAATACAATAAAATTCTAACATCCATTTACAAACTTTATCTTTCTCTAAAGTTTGATTTGGGTTGTCTTTAAAATTCTATTCTTATTCCCTTAGGCTTGTTTGCCCAAACAGTCATCCCTGCCAATACTGCTGTTACAACAATTAAAGTTCCGGACGCAACAATTAGTTTAACACTCATGCAAACTCCCCCCTCGGTCAATTCGTGTTAATTTTATTATAGCACTATTATTATAGCATATTTATCCAAATTAGAAACTCAAAAACTTTTTTAAAAAAGTTTTAAAAAAGGCTTGCTTTTTTTAAATAAGGATGATATAATACATTTCGTCGCTTGAGGATACAGTGTGTATCACAAGTCGGTGTTTATTACGATGAGGGTCCACCCGTTCCCATCCCGAACACGGTAGTTAAGCTCATTCGTGCCGAAGATACTTGGAGGGCAGCTTCCTGGGAAAATAGGTCGGCGCCGACACAAGCGAGAACAGTCGTCTTTTAAGACGGCTGTTTTTTATTTTTTTAATATATTATTTTTAACACGTTTTAGACAAATGATTTTAAATTCATATCTTAGATATTCATTTTTACGTATGGCTGATATGATTTAATTTTTATTGCAAATTATAAACTGCTTATAAAACTTCATTTTGTTTTTTATTTTATCTTTTTCAAAAATGTATTTTTGCTTTATCTCTGTTTACTTAAAACCCTTGTTAGTGTATACTATATAGGAATGAACTGGAGGTCGTCGGAATGAAAAGGACTTTAAAAATTTCATCTCTTTTATTGGTTGTTGTAATGCTGTTTTGCTCTTGTTCCTCAAAAAAAGATGTAGCTTTAAAGATTGGTAACGCGGAAATCGGCAACGATGTTTATGCTTATTTTCTTGACTATGTTATTATAAACGAGAATAAAGATGACAAAATGACTCAGGCACAAATTGAAAAGCGTGCAACTGAGCTATGCACCGAATATGCAAAAATAAATACAAAGTTTTCTGAAATGAAACTTTCTCTCAGTTCAAGCAAAAAGGCAACTATTGCAGATACCGTAACAAATAAATGGTCTGTTTTTTCAGGATACTATAAATCCATTGGGGTTACAAAACAAACTCTTACAAAAATCGAAGAGAATGCAGCCTATAAGCAGCAGCTTTTGCTTGCTATTTATGATACAAACGGCACAAATCCTGTGGATGAGGAAACTATAAAAACTTATTTTAAAGATAATTACATCTTTTTTAAAGCTATAAGCAACTATCTCAAAACAACAGACAATTCCGGAAAAGAAGTCTCTTTGAGTGCAGATAAAATTGAAGGAATTAAGCAGTCGTTTAATACAATGGTAGGTCAGGTTTCAGCTGAAAATACAATTGACAGTGTAAATCTTGCCTATGCTCAGAGTTTGGGTGAAACCGCTACAAGCGATTTACCGATTTCAGTTATAGACAAACAAAGCACCGCTTACCCATCAGGTTTTTTTGCCAAAGCTCTTGAAATTACCGCAGGACAGGTAAAGGTTTTAACTTTTGACGACTATATTTTCCTTGTTCAGAGAATTGACAACTTTGACGAATCTCAAAATTTTTATACAACTTACAGAACCGCTTGCCTAAAAGCTCTTGTAAATGATGACTTTGCAAACACCGTAAAAAGTTGGTATAAGGATGCAAAATTTGAGCCTAACAACAAAAATCAGGACAAGTGCTATGAGTTAATAATGGACGTTCGTTCAAAAAATTAATTTTTTATAACTTTTTATATTAGATTGTAACAGCCGATTTATTTCGGCTGTTTTTTATAATAATTTGTCGAAATTTGTACACAATGCGTATTGACTTAAGCCTATATATAGTTATATAATTAATCCATATTATCCATATATTGTATTGTGAGGGTTGCGTTAATGATTAAGCAAATCAGAAAAAGGAATGGAGAGGTTGTGGATTTTCAGCCCGAAAAGATAACTCGTGCCATATTTAAAGCTGCAAATGCTGTTGGTGGACACGATTGGGACAAATCAGCCGACCTTACCGATCAAGCTATAAAAATGGCAGAAATTCAAACAAACGACGATGTTGCTGACGTTGAAAAAATTCAAGATATTGTCGAAAAGGTTCTCATTGAAAACGGACACGCAAAAACTGCAAAGGCATATATTCTTTACAGAGAAAAGCGTCGTAGTGCAAGAGAGGCAAATGCATTAATCGGTGCAACAATTAATATGTTTTCAAACTATCTTGGCGACAACGATTGGCGAGTAAAAGAAAATGCCAATGCTCAAAAGTCTATTAACGGTATGAACAACTATATCCGTGAAACCTTTACAAAGCAATATTGGTTGCACGAAATATATCCGGATGAAATCAGAAAGGCTCATCTTTCCGGTGATATTCATCTGCACGACCTTGGATTTTTCGGACCATACTGTGCCGGCTGGGACTTAAAGCAGCTTCTTACAGAGGGATTTGGCGGTGTTTCGGGCAAAGTTGAATCCGCACCTGCAAAGCATCTTCGCAGCTTTTTAGGACAAATCGTAAATTCAACCTTTACAACTCAGGGAGAAACAGCAGGTGCACAGGCTTGGAGTAGCTTCGACACCTATTGTGCTCCGTTTATCAGATACGACAACCTTGACTACACAACCGTTAAGCAGGTTATGCAGGAGTTTATCTTTAACCTTAACGTTCCGACCCGTGTTGGTTTCCAATGCCCGTTCTCAAACCTCACCTTTGATATTGTCGCCCCGAGGACTTTAAAAGACCAGGCTGTTATTATAGGCGGTCAGCCACAAAAGGAAACCTATGGCGATTTCCAAAAGGAAATGGATATGCTTAACAGTGCTTTTTGTGAAGTTATGATGGAGGGGGATAAAAAAGGCAGAGTTTTCACCTTCCCTATTCCAACAATAAACATAACATCAGACTTCGACTGGAACAGCCCTGTTGTTAATAAATTTATGGAAATAACCTGCAAATACGGTATTCCATATTTCTCAAACTACTTAAATTCCGACCTTTCACCTGAGGACGCTCTTTCTATGTGTTGCCGTCTCAGACTTAATACAAGCGAGCTTCGTAAGCGTGGTGGTGGTCTTTTCGGTTCAAATCCACTTACAGGTTCAATCGGTGTTGTTACAATAAATCTTCCGAGAATTGCATATCTTGCAAACGACGAAGAGGATTATTTCAACAGTTTGAATGTTCTTATGAAAACTGCAAAAGAGAGCCTTGAAATCAAGAGAAAGACCATTGAGGAGCAAACCGATAAGGGTATGTATCCTTATTCACAAAACTACCTTAAAAACGTTAAGGAACGTACCGGAAACTACTGGTTTAACCACTTTAACACAATCGGCTTAATCGGAATGAACGAGGCATGCCTTAACTTTATGGGCAAGGACATTACAACCGACGAGGGTCAAGAATTTGCAAAGAAAACTCTTGATTATATGCGTGATGTAATTACCAAGTTCCAAGAGGAAACCGGCCACGTTTACAATCTTGAGGCAACTCCTGCCGAGGGTACAAGTTATAGCCTTGCACGTCTTGACAAGGAAAAATATCCCGACATTATCACTGCCGGTGATGAAGAGCCTTACTATACAAATTCAACTCAATTGCCTGTTGGATATACCGATGATATATTTGAAACTCTCGACTTACAGGATGAGCTTCAGTGCAAATATACAGGCGGAACAGTTCTTCACCTATATCTCGGAGAACAGATAAGCGATATTGAAATTGCAAAGCAACTTATTAAAAAGGCTTTTACAAATTATAAGCTTCCTTACATTTCTCTTACTCCTACATTTTCAATTTGCAGTGAACACGGATATTTAAACGGAGAAGTTTACAACTGCCCTGAATGTGGAAAAGAGACAGAAGTTTGGAGCCGTGTTGTCGGATACCTTCGACCTGTTCAGAACTTCCACAAAGGAAAGCAGGAAGAGTACAGGCAGAGAGTAAAATACGTTATTAAAAACGAGGAACTTTAATTATGATTTTTGGCGGTATTCAAAAAATCAGCACCATTGATTATCCCGGTGTTTTAAGCTGTGTGGTATTCACAAAGGGCTGTGATTTGGACTGCTTCTATTGCCACAACCGTGAGCTTATTGACGGAAGCTCCGGCTCTGTCAGCAAGGAAGAGGTTATGAGCTTTTTAAAGAAGCGTGCAGGACTTCTTGACGGTGTTGTGGTAAGTGGTGGAGAACCCGCTATTCAAAGCGACCTTGCAGAGTTTTTGCAGGAAGTTCGTTCAATCGGCTTTAAGGTGAAACTCGACACTAACGGTCAGCATCCCGATGTTATCAAGGATATTTTGGACAAAGGTGTTGTGGACTACTTTGCAGTAGACATAAAGGCTTTGCCAAAAGATTTTACGTCGGTTTGCAGTTCAGATAAGTTTAGCAGTACAAAGCAAACCGTTGACCTGCTTTCTGAAAGCAATGCTTGCTATGAGCTTCGTACAACCCTGTATCCGGGTATGACAATAGAGGATTTGGGAAATCTGTTTTCACTCTTTACGGAACAAAAGCTTTGGAGACTGAACTTTTTCAGATATCCACAAGCCTATAAAGATGAAGATGTTGAAAAGCTTAACAGGCCTGCTCTTTCAAAGGCAGACATTGAACATAGCCTAAGCTCTTTAACGGCTATTCAACCAAATCTTATATATTGAACCCAACTATGCGGGCAATGAAAAATTACAGTTGTGTTCTTTCACACTTGTTTATTTTAAAGCGAAACAGCTCGTCTGCTTAAAGTGCAGATGAGCTGTTTTTTACTCTTAATTATTAAAAGATTAAAAGAGAAAAAAGTTATAGGTAAAAAGCAATAGGTGAAAAGTGAAAA
>CAYMZO010000008.1:0-19833 GCA_964394885.1 uncultured Eubacteriales bacterium
TACCTTGACAACAAAATCGACAAGGTATATAATAATATACTGCATTATAATGGAAAGGTGTCGCCTTTGGCAAACACTTAATGAGGTAATTATACACCTTAATGCACAAAAAATCAATAAATATTTTCGATTTTTTCCCTTAAGTTTACCTATTGTGGCTAAAAGACTTTTCCATAAGTATATGGACACAAAAAATGAACGGAGTGATAAAGGCCTATGGTGAAAGTAAACCCGGTACAACTCGGCAACAATACCCGTATGAGTTTTTCTCGTATCAATGAGGTTATGGAAATGCCAAACCTTATCGAAGTACAGAAGAATTCGTATAAGTGGTTCCTTGATGTCGGTCTCAAAGAGGTCTTCAGAGACATATCAGAGATTACAGACTACACGGGAAATCTGGTGCTGGAGTTTGTTGACTATAAAATGGACGACAAGCCTAAGTATACAGTTCAGGAGTGTAAGGAACGTGATGCAACTTATGCTGCTCCGATGCGTGTAAGAGCACGTTTGCTTAATAAGGAAACAGGAGAAATTAAGGAAAACGAGGTCTATATGGGTGATTTTCCACTCATGACAGACAGCGGAACCTTTGTTATAAACGGAGCGGAGAGAGTTATAGTATCTCAGCTTGTTCGTTCTCCCGGAGTTTATTATGGTATGAGCCATGATAAAACTGGAAAAAAACTTTTCACCTCAACTGTTATTCCAAACAGAGGTGCTTGGCTTGAGTATGAATCAGACCAAAATGATTTGTTCTACGTCCGTATAGACAAGAACAGAAAAATATATATAACAACCTTTATACGTGCACTTGGTCTTTCAAGCAATGAAGACATTTTGAATTTCTTCGGAAATGACGAACGTATAATGGAAACCCTTGAAAAGGATCCAACAAAGAATGCTGAAGAGGCATTGCTCGAAGTTTATAAAAAACTTCGTCCGGGTGAACCTCCAACACTTGAAACAGCACAGGCTCATCTTGATGGATTGTTTTTCGATGCACATCGTTACGACCTTTCAAGAGTCGGACGTTATAAGTACAATAAAAAGCTTGCAATTTCAGGAAGAATTGCAGGTAATAAGCTTGCTATGCCTATTGCAAACCCTGTAACAGGAGAAGTAATGGCAGAAGCAGGAGACTTTATTGATAGAGAAAAAGCTTATGAAATTGAGCAAGCAGGTGTTTGTGAAGCAATTCTCGACGTTGAAGGAAAAGAAGTTAAGGTTATTTCCAATGGAATGGTTGACATTGCTGACTATGTAAATATCAGCGAAGAAAAACTTGAAGATATTGGAATTAACGAAAAGGTTAACTTTACTGTTCTTATGGAAGTTCTTGACGCTTGCGGAGAAGACGAAGATGCTCTTATGACAGAGCTTAGAGCACGTTGTGATGACCTTATTCCAAAACATATAACAAGAGATGATATCTTTGCATCAATTAACTACCTTAATGGTCTTGCATACGATATCGGAACTATTGACGATATTGACCACTTGGGAAATCGTCGCATACGCAGTGTTGGTGAGCTTTTACAAAATCAGTTCCGTATAGGATTTACCCGTATGGAAAGAGTTGTAAGAGAGAGAATGACTCTTCAGGCACAGGAGCCTGACAAGGCAACTCCACAGGCACTTATCAATATAAGACCTGTTGTTGCAGCAATAAAAGAGTTCTTTGGTTCATCACCACTTTCACAGTTTATGGATCAGACCAACCCGCTTGCAGAGCTTACTCATAAGCGTCGTTTGTCAGCACTCGGACCTGGTGGTCTTTCAAGAGATAGAGCAGGATTTGAAGTTAGAGACGTTCATTACAGCCATTACGGTCGTATGTGTCCTATCGAAACTCCGGAAGGTCCAAACATCGGACTTATCTCATATCTTGCAACATTTGCAAGAATTAATAAGTATGGCTTTATTGAAGCACCATTCAGAAGAGTTGATAAAGAGACGGGAATAGTTCTTGACGAAGTTGAGTATATGACTGCTGATGTTGAGGATGAGTTCTCAGTTGCACAGGCAAACGAACCTCTTGATGAAACAGGACATTTCAAAAATGAAAAAGTTACTGTTCGTTACAGAGATGAGTTCCACGAAGTTGACCGTAGCATAGCGGATTATATGGACGTTTCACCAAAGATGGTTGTATCAGTTGCTACTGCAATGATTCCATTCCTTGAAAACGATGATGCTAACAGAGCTTTGATGGGTTCAAACATGCAACGTCAGGCTGTTCCGCTTCTTAAAACACAGTCGCCTATTATTGGAACAGGTATGGAATATAAGGCAGCAGTTGATTCCGGAGTTGTTGTTCTTGCAAAAAATCCGGGAACTGTTACTAAGCTTAATGCAGAAAAAATTGAGATTACAACAGATGAAGGTCATGTTGACGAGTACGACATAATAAAGTTTATGCGTTCAAACCAAGGAACTTGCATAAATCAAAGACCTGTTGTTTCTCTTGGTCAAAAAGTAATAGAAAAAGAAGTTATTGCTGATGGACCTGCAACAGATAACGGAGAGATTTCACTCGGTAAAAACGTTCTCATAGGATTTATGACATGGGAAGGTTACAACTACGAGGATGCTGTCCTTATCAATGAAAAAATTGTTCGTGATGATGTGTTTACATCAATTCACATTGAAGAATATGAAATCGAAGCAAGAGATACAAAGCTTGGACCTGAAGAGATTACAAGAGATATTCCAAACGTCGGTGAAGACGCACTTAGCGACCTTGATGAGTTTGGTATAATTCGTGTAGGTGCTGAGGTTCATTCGGGCGATATTCTTGTAGGTAAAGTTACTCCAAAGGGAGAAACAGAGCTTACAGCAGAGGAAAGACTTCTTCGTGCAATCTTCGGTGAAAAGGCAAGAGAAGTTCGTGATACATCCCTTAGAGTTCCTCATGGTGAATACGGAATAGTAGTTAATGTTGAAGTATTTACAAGAGAAAACAGCGACGAGCTTAACCCTGGTGTAAATAAAGTTGTTCGTTGCTATATAGCACAAAAGAGAAAGATTTCAGTCGGCGATAAGATGGCTGGTCGTCATGGAAACAAGGGCGTTGTTTCACGTATCCTTCCTCAGGAAGATATGCCGTTCCTTCCGGACGGTACACCTCTTGACATCGTTCTTAATCCACTCGGTGTTCCATCTCGTATGAACATCGGTCAGGTTCTTGAAGTTCATCTTGGAATGGCAGCAAGAACACTCGGCTGGAAGATTATGACTCCTGTATTTGACGGAGCACACGAAAATGATATTCGTGATGCACTTAATCACGCAGGACTTCGTGAAGACGGTAAAACAATTCTTATTGACGGACGTACAGGTAAACAATTTGATAATCCAATTACCGTTGGCGTTATGTACTTCCTTAAATTGCTCCACTTGGTTGATGATAAAATCCATGCTCGTTCAACAGGACCTTATTCACTTGTTACACAGCAACCACTCGGTGGTAAGGCACAGTTTGGTGGACAGCGTTTCGGAGAGATGGAAGTTTGGGCACTTGAAGCTTATGGTGCAGCATACACTCTTCAGGAAATTCTTACTGTTAAGTCTGATGATGTAATAGGAAGAGTTAAGACTTATGAGGCAATTGTAAAGGGCAAAAATGTTCCAAAATCAGGAGTCCCTGAATCATTTAAGGTTCTCATTAAAGAGCTTCAATCTCTTGGACTTGATGTTAAGGTTCTTGATAAGAATGAGGATGAAATTGACCTTAAACAAAACTTTGAGACTGAAGATGTTGGATTTAATATGTCAGATAATTCAGCTTTTTCAAATGTAAACGATGCAGCAAGTGCTGAGGGCTATGGAATTGAAGATGAAAACGGAGAACCTGAAGTAGCTGTTGCAGAAGAAGATACAGATGAATTGTTTGAAGATGAAATCAGTCTTGAGGAGAACATTTTTGATGATGCTCTTGATAGTGAAGAAGAGCAGTAATCAAAAGACACCTTTCAGAACTTAATAAACAAGAATTTTTAAAGAAAAGGGGTCGCCAAATGACAGAAATACAAACACCCGGTACAGAATTGGAATTTGAATCAATAAAAATTGGGCTTGCATCGCCTGAACAGATTAGAAACTGGTCATATGGTGAAGTTAAAAAGCCTGAAACAATAAACTATCGTACACTTAAGCCTGAAAAGGATGGACTTTTCTGCGAAAAGATTTTTGGACCTACAAAGGACTGGGAATGCTATTGCGGAAAGTATAAGCGTATCAGATATAAAGGCAAAGTCTGCGAACGTTGCGGAGTTGAAATAACAAAGGCAAAAGTAAGACGTGAACGTATGGGACATATCGAGCTTGCAGCTCCTGTATCTCATATCTGGTATTTCAAGGGAATTCCTTCAAGAATGGGACTTATACTTGATATATCTCCAAGATACCTTGAGAAAATACTCTATTTTGCCCTTTATGTTGTTATTGATCCGGGCAATACTCCTCTTGAAAAACTTCAAACTCTTACTGAAAAAGAGTATGAAGATATGCGTGAGAAGTATGAGGATGAATTTAAGGCAGGAATGGGTGCAGAGGCAATTAAAGAACTCTTGCACGAAATTGATGTTGAAAAGCTTGCAGTAGAGCTTCGTGAGGAACTTACAACTGCAACAGGACAGAAAAAAGCAAGAATTTTAAAGCGTCTTGAAGTTGTTGAAGCTTTTCATAATTCAGGAAATAAGCCGGAATGGATGATATTAGATGCCATTCCTGTTATTCCACCCGATATTCGTCCTATGGTTCAGCTCGACGGTGGTCGTTTTGCAACATCAGACTTAAACGATTTGTATCGTAGAGTTATAAACAGAAATAACAGACTTAAAAGACTTATGGAGCTTGGTGCTCCTGACATAATCATCAGAAACGAAAAGAGAATGCTTCAGGAAGCTGTTGACGCACTTATTGATAATGGTCGTCGTGGCCGTCCTGTAACAGGTCCTAATAACAGACCTTTAAAATCTCTTTCTGATATGCTTAAAGGTAAGCAGGGACGTTTCAGACAGAACCTTCTCGGTAAACGTGTTGACTATTCCGGACGTTCTGTTATCGTTGTTGGTCCTGAACTTAAGCTTTATCAGTGCGGTCTTCCAAAGGAAATGGCACTTGAACTCTTTAAGCCATTCGTTATGAAAAGACTCGTTGAAACCGGTGCAGCAGGAAACATTAAATCTGCTCGTAAGATGGTTGAACGTTCAAGAAATGAAGTTTGGGATGCACTTGAAATAGTAATTAAGGACCATCCTGTAATGCTTAACCGTGCTCCAACACTTCATAGACTTGGTATTCAAGCATTTGAGCCTGTTCTTGTTGAAGGTAGAGCAATAAAGCTTCATCCTCTTGTATGTACAGCATTTAACGCCGACTTCGACGGAGACCAGATGGCTGTTCACGTACCTCTTTCAGCAGAGGCACAGGCAGAAGCACGTTTCCTTATGCTTGCTGCAAACAACCTTCTCAAGCCTTCAGACGGACGTCCGGTTGCAGTTCCAACTCAGGATATGGTTCTTGGCTCATACTACCTTACTCTTGATAAAGAGGGCGAAGTAGGAGAAGGAAAGGTATTCAGAGATGTTGCAGAGGCAACAATGGCTTATGACGAGGGCGTTATAACTCTTCATTCTAAAATTAAAATTAGAATGACAAAAGAGATAGACGGAGAAACAGTTTCAAAGCTTGTTGATACAACTCTCGGTAAAGTTATCTTCAATGCTCCAATCCCTCAGGATTTAGGATTTGTAGACCGTTCAAATCCGGATAACGCATTTAAGCTTGAGGTTGAACAGCTTGTTAATAAAAAGGTTCTCGGAAAAATTATTGACAAATGTATTCGTGTTCACGGTACAGCTATAACCTCTGAAGTTTTGGATAAGATTAAAGCACAGGGTTATAAATATTCAACTCGAAGCGGTATTACAGTTGCTGTTTGCGATGCAAACATTCCTCCTAAAAAGGCGGAACTTCTTGCACAGGCTGAGCAGCAGATTGACAAGATAAATAAGAACTACAATCGTGGACTTATAAGTAACAAAGAACGTTCACGTCATGTTATCAGCACTTGGGAAAAATGTACTAAAGATGTTGCATCAGGACTTAAAGATAACCTCGGAAAGTATAACCCAATCTTTATGATGGTTGACTCCGGTGCCCGTGGTTCTGACTCACAGCTTCGTCAGCTTGCCGGTATGCGTGGACTTATTGCCAATACAGCAGGTAAGACAATCGAAGTTCCAATCAGAGCTAACTACCGTGAAGGACTTAACGTTCTTGAATACTTCATCTCTTCTCGTGGTGCTCGTAAAGGTCTTGCTGATACGGCTCTTCGTACAGCAGACTCAGGTTATCTTACACGTAGACTTGTTGATGTTTCGCAAGATGTTATTATTCGTGAAGAAGATTGCCACTGCTCAGACGGTATTGAAATTTACGATATTACAGATGGCAAGGAAACAATCGAGGAATTGTCAGAGCGTCTTACAGGCCGTTATCTTCTTGAAGATTTGGTTGACGAAGCAACAGGCGAGCTTGTAATGAGTAAAGACGAAATGATGAGCGATGTTGATGCACAAAAGGTTTCTGATTATGTAAAGGCACTTCATGCAGAAAAAGTTGCAAAAGGCCTTGCAGATGAAAAATCAAAGGCAATCATCAAAATACGTTCACTTCTCACTTGCGAATCTAAGCACGGCGTTTGCATTAAGTGCTACGGTTCAAACCTTGCAACAGGCGATCCTGTAACAGTTGGTGAAGCAGTTGGAATTATAGCTGCACAGTCAATCGGTGAACCTGGTACACAGCTTACAATGAGAACGTTCCATACCGGTGGTGTTACATCATCTGCCGATATTACACAGGGTCTTCCAAGAGTTGAAGAATTGTTTGAGGCTCGTAAGCCAAAAACTCTTTCAATCCTCAGCGAAATTGATGGTACTATTTCAATCCAAGAAATTAAAAAGAGTAAGTATGTTGTTGTTACAAATGCAGAAGATATGGAAGAAAAGCAATATCTTATTCCTTATGGTTTCAGACTTCGTCAGGGAATTGAAGAGGGCAAGACAATTTCTAAGGGAGATGCAATAACAGAAGGTTCTCTTAATCCGCACGATTTACTTGCAATTATGGGCGTTGACGCAGTTCACAATTACCTTATTCGTGAAGTTCAGCGTGTTTACCGTATGCAGGGTGTTGATATCAACGATAAGCATATCGAAGTTATTGTTCGTCAGATGATGAAGAAAATCAAGATTGTTGAGCCGGGAGATACCAAGCTTTTACCTGGTGCAACCGTTGAAAAGAGAGACTTTATTATAGAGAACAACGAGGTTAAGGCAAAAGCTGCAGAGGATGGCACAGAGCCAAATCTTGCAACCGGTCTTCCTGTTTTACTCGGTATTACCAAGGCATCTCTTGCAACTGATTCATTCTTGTCAGCAGCTTCATTCCAGGAAACAACTCGTGTTCTTACCGATGCTGCAATAAAGGGAAAGAGCGATCCGTTGCTCGGACTCAAGGAAAATGTAATTATTGGTAAGTTGCTTCCTTCAGGAACAGGAATGAAATGTTACAGTGATGTTCAAATCGTTAAAAAGCAAAGCGAATTTAACACCATAGAAATTGATTCAGATATAATTGACCAATTAGAGCAAGAAGAGGTATTGACAAACGCACATAATTGATGTTAAAATGCCTAATTGTTGTGAAAAAATATTGCTGTTGTGTGGAAAATCTCCGAAAAAGGAGATTTTCCATAGAATATATAAATTTTTTATTGGAGGTGAAATAGATTGCCAACCTTTAATCAGCTTGTCCGTAGCGGAAGAAAGACGATTGAAAAGAAATCAAAGACTCCTGCTCTTCTTAAGAACCTTGATTCAAAGAAGAACATACTGAATGACAACAATTCTCCACAAAAGAGAGGCGTTTGTACAGCAGTTAAGACAGCAACTCCTAAAAAGCCTAACTCAGCACTTCGTAAGATTGCCAGAGTTCGTCTTACAAATGGAATTGAAGTATCAGCTTACATCCCTGGTGTAGGTCATAACCTTCAGGAGCATAGCGTCGTTCTTATTCGTGGCGGCCGTGTTAAGGACCTTCCTGGTGTTCGTTATCACATTGTCCGTGGTACACTTGACACACAGGGTGTTTCTGGCAGAATGCAGGCTCGTTCCAAATATGGTGCTAAGAAGCCAAAAACTGCCGCAAAAAAATAATTTCCAAAAAATAGTTGGATGGTAACAGACAGAATCTTCTTGCAGGCTGCATAAAATAAATGCAACCAATGTGAGAGTGTATATATATTTATACGCCTCCATTGGCGCCACGGGAATTTTGTCACTCGAGTACCGATGATATCATTATTATGAAGGAGGGAAGCGAAGTGCCAAGAAGAGGCCAAATAGCAAAACGTGATGTTTTGCCTGATCCGCTTTACAAATCAAAGCTTGTAACAAGGCTTATTAACAGTGTTATGTATGATGGCAAAAAGGGAGTAGCACAGAAAATTGTCTACGACGCATTTGACATCATTAAAGAGAAAACAGGTAAGGAACCATTGGAAGTTTTTGAAGCTGCAATGGAGAACGTAATGCCAGTATTAGAAGTCAAGGCTCGTCGTGTAGGTGGTGCAACTTATCAGGTTCCAATCGAAGTTCGCCCTGAAAGAAGACAAACACTTGGCTTGCGTTGGATCACACTTTACAGTCGTCAGCGTTCTGAGAGAACAATGAAAGAGAGACTCGCTGGTGAAATTATGGATGCAGTAAACTCAACAGGCGGTGCATTCAAGAAGCGTGAAGACACACACAAGATGGCAGAAGCAAACAAGGCTTTTGCACATTTCAGATGGTAATAGCAAATTGCGAAATCACCACACAATGTTTAGTTTTATACCATTCTTTAAAATGGTAATGGGAGGTTAACAATGGCAAGGCAGGTATCATTGGATCTTACCAGAAACATTGGAATCATGGCGCATATTGATGCCGGAAAGACAACCACTACTGAGAGAATTCTGTTCTATACAGGAATCAATCACAAAATTGGTGAGACTCATGACGGCGCAGCAACCATGGACTGGATGGAGCAAGAGCAGGAGAGAGGTATTACAATTACTTCTGCAGCTACAACGTGTTTCTGGAAAGATCATAGAATTAATATAATTGACACCCCCGGCCACGTTGACTTTACAGTTGAAGTTGAGCGTTCGCTCAGAGTTCTTGACGGATCTGTAACAGTTTTATGTGCAAAGGGTGGTGTTGAGCCACAGTCTGAAACCGTTTGGCGTCAGGCTGACAAATATCACGTTCCTCGTATGGTTTACGTCAATAAGATGGACATTATGGGTGCAGACTTCTATAATGTTTTAACCATGATGAAAGAACGTTTGAAATGCAATGCTGTTCCAATTCAGCTTCCAATTGGTTCTGAGGCAGATTTCAAGGGCATAATCGACCTTGTTAAGATGCGTGCAGAGGTCTATTATGACGATAAGG
This sequence comes from uncultured Eubacteriales bacterium, assembly GCA_964394885.1. Classification (GTDB taxonomy): domain Bacteria; phylum Bacillota; class Clostridia; order Oscillospirales; family Acutalibacteraceae; genus RZYX01. The sequence continues at coordinate 9,510 of CAYMZO010000008.1, forward strand.
GTCTTGACGTTAGAGACGAAGAGATTCCGGAAGATATGAAAGAACTTGCAGAAAAGTACCATGCAGAGCTTATTGAGCATGTTGCAGAACAGGACGAATCACTTCTTGAAAAATATCTTGAAGGTGAAGAACTCACTATTGAAGAAATCAAGAATTGTATCAGAAAGTCCACAATAGCAAACGAAATGGTTCCGGTAGCTTGCGGAACATCTTATAGAAACAAGGGCGTTCAAATGCTTCTTGACGCAATCATAGATTATATGCCTGCTCCAACGGATGTTGAGTCAATTAAGGGCATTAATCCAAAGACTGAAGAGGAAGAAGTTCGTCATTCATCAGATGATGAGCCATTTTCAGCTCTTGCTTTTAAAATTGCAACAGACCCATTCGTAGGAAAGCTTTGCTTCTTCCGCGTATATTCTGGTTCTGTTAAAGCTGGTAGCACAGTTTATAACTCTGTTAAGGATAACAATGAGCGTATGGGACGTATTCTCCAAATGCACTCAAACCACAGACAGGATATTGAATGTTGCTACGCTGGTGATATTGCAGCAGCTGTTGGTCTTAAGAACACAACAACTGGTGATACACTCTGTGATGCTAAGAATCCGGTAATTCTTGAATCAATGGAATTCCCAGAACCTGTTATCAGAGTTGCAATTGAGCCAAAGACCAAAGCAGGTCAAGAAAAGATGGGTATTGCACTTCAGAAACTTGCTGAAGAAGACCCAACTTTCAGATGCTATACAGATGAAGAAACAGGCCAAACAATTATTGCAGGTATGGGTGAACTTCACCTTGAAATCATTGTTGATAGATTACTTCGTGAATTCAAAGTTGAAGCAAATGTAGGTAAACCACAGGTTGCTTACAGAGAGACAATTACTCAGAATGCAGATGTTGACTGTAAATATTCTCGTCAGTCCGGTGGTCGTGGACAGTACGGTCATGTTAAAATCCGTGTTGAGCCAAACCCAGGAAAGGGCTACGAGTTTGTTAACGAAGTTGTTGGTGGTGCTATTCCTAAGGAATACATCGGACCTGCAGAAGCAGGTATTAAGGGAGCAATGCTTTCTGGTGTACTTGCAGGCTTCAACGTTGTTGACGTTAAAGTAACTCTTTATGATGGTTCATACCATGAAGTTGACTCATCAGAAATGGCATTTAAGATTGCCGGTTCAATGGCATTCAAAGATGCAATGAGAAAAGCTTCACCGGTTCTTATGGAGCCAATTATGAAGATTGCTGTAATCGTACCTGAAGAGTATATGGGAGATGTTATCGGTGATATCAACTCTCGTCGTGGACTTGTTCAGGGTATGGAAACAAGAACTGGAGCAACACAGGTTAACGCATTTATTCCTCTTTCAAATATGTTCGGATATGCAACCGATCTTCGTTCAAAGACACAGGGAAGAGGACAGTATTCAATGGAACCAAGTCATTACACAGAAGTTCCAAAGTCTATTGCAGAAGGCATTATTAGTGATAGACCAAAAAATAATGAATAAAACCACTTGAAATATTAAAAGAACTTTGATAGAATATCAAAGAAATCACTTTTAATTAAAAAGTATTATTTTGTTTTGTTAATAAAGGAGGAAAAACCAATGGCAAAGGCAAAATTTGAAAGAAATAAGCCACATGTTAATATTGGTACAATTGGTCACGTTGACCATGGTAAGACAACTCTTACAGCTGCTATTACAAAGACTCTTGCACTTAAGGGCGGTGCAGCATTCGTTGATTATGCAAATATCGATAAGGCTCCAGAAGAGAGAGAGCGTGGTATCACAATCAACACATCACACGTTGAGTATGAAACAGACAAGAGACACTATGCTCACGTTGACTGCCCCGGCCATGCTGACTATATTAAGAACATGATAACTGGTGCTGCACAGATGGATGGTGCTATCCTTGTTATCGCTGCAACAGATGGTCCTATGGCTCAGACAAAGGAGCACTTGCTTCTTGCACGTCAGGTTGGCGTTCCATACATCATCGTTTTCATGAACAAGTGTGATCAGGTTGACGATCCAGAGCTTCTTGAGCTTGTTGAGATGGAAATCCGTGAGACACTTAGCGAGTATGAGTTCCCAGGCGATGATACACCAATCATCAAGGGTTCAGCTCTTAAGGCTCTTGAGTACACAGGAACAGACTTTGAGTCTCCAGAACTCAAGCCAATCTGTGATCTTATGGATGCTGTTGATAGCTACATTCCAGACCCAGACCGTAAGGCTGACCAACCATTCCTTATGCCTGTTGAGGACGTATTCACAATCACAGGACGTGGAACAGTTGCAACTGGTAGAGTTGAGCGTGGACAGCTTAAGACTGGTGAGGAAATCGAAATCGTTGGTCTTACAGACGAGAAGAAGAAGACTGTTTGCACAGGAATCGAAATGTTCCGTAAAATCCTTGATTATGCTGAGGCAGGAGACAACATCGGTGCTCTTCTTCGTGGTATTCAGCGTACAGAGATTGAGCGTGGCCAGGTTCTTTCTAAGCCAGGTTCAATTCATCCTCATACAAAGTTCTCAGGTCAAGTTTACGTATTGAGCAAGGACGAAGGTGGACGTCATACTCCATTCTTTAACAACTATCGTCCTCAGTTCTATTTCCGTACAACTGACGTTACAGGTGTTATCACTCTTCCAGACGGAGTTGAGATGTGTATGCCTGGCGATAACGTTGAAATGAAAGTTGAGCTTATCACACCAATCGCTATTGAAGAAGGTCTTCGTTTCGCTATTCGTGAAGGTGGACGTACAGTAGGTTCAGGTGTTGTTACAGCAATTAACGAATAATTTTGGCACATATTGGGCTAAAATTATAAATTAGGATTTAATTATAGTTTTACAATAATAACACGTTTTCTTGCTGTTTCTACATCTTGAAAGCGTGTTATTGCGTAATCCTTGATTTTAATTTTATAATGGGAGTTGGTATTTTGTACAAAATTGTGAAAAAGAAAGATCTTAATCCAACGGTATGTCTAATGGAAGTCTTAGCCCCAAATGTAGCAAAAAAAGCATTAGCAGGTCAGTTCATCATTTTGAAGATTGATGAATTTGGCGAGAGAATTCCACTTACTGTTGCAGATTATGACAGGGAAAATGGAACAATCACAATTATTTTCCAAAAAGTTGGAAAGACAACAATCAAACTCGGAACATTAAACGAGGGCGATTACATTCAGGACTTTGTAGGACCTCTTGGAACAGCATCACATTTTGACGGAATGAAAAAAGTTGCTGTTGTAGGCGGCGGTGTTGGTTGTGCTATCGCATATCCACAGGCAAAGGCATTACATGAACTCGGTGCTCATGTTGACCTTATTACAGGATTCCGTAATAAGGATTTAGTTATTCTTGAAGACGAGATGAAGGCTGCAAGCACAAATCTCTATCTTTGCACTGATGACGGTTCATATAAAGAAAAGGCTCTTGTAACAGATGTTCTCAGACGTCTTATTGAGTCTGGTGAAAATTATGATACAGTTATTGTAATTGGACCACTTGTTATGATGAAATTTGTTTGTGCACTTACAAAAGAATTCGGAATTAAAACAATTGTAAGTATGAATCCAATTATGATTGATGGAACCGGAATGTGCGGTGGATGTAGACTTACTGTCGGCGGAAAAGTAAAGTTTGCATGTGTTGACGGTCCAGACTTTGACGGACACGAAGTAGATTTTGATGAAGCTATCCGTCGTTCTACAATATTTAAGGACAAGCAAGACCACGACAGAGACGAATTTTGCAATCTTATGAATAAGGGGGTTAAATAATGGCTAATATGTCACTTACAAAAGTTCCAATGCCTGAGCAAGATCCTAACGTAAGAAATAAAAATTTTATCGAGGTATGTCTTGGATATACAAAAGAGCAAGCAATAGAGGAAGCTCAGAGATGCTTGGACTGTAAAAATAAACCTTGTATGCAAGGTTGCCCTGTTAACGTAAGAATTCCTGAATTTATCAGCAAAGTTGCAGCTGGTGAACTTGAGGAAGCATATAAAATTATTAAGTATACAAACTCACTTCCTGCAGTATGCGGTCGTGTATGTCCACAGGAAAGTCAGTGCGAAGGCAAATGTGTTCGTGGAATAAAGGGCGAGCCTGTTGCTATTGGTAGACTTGAGCGTTTCGTAGCTGATTATTATATGAATAACTGCAAGCGTGAAAAAATGGATATTAAATCTAATGGACATAAAGTTGCAGTTGTTGGATCTGGTCCTTCAAGCCTTACATGCGCAGGAGATCTTGCAAAAAAAGGCTATGAAGTAACAATGTTTGAAGCATTCCACGAAACAGGTGGAGTTCTTCTTTATGGTATCCCGGAGTTCAGACTTCCAAAGGCTGTTGTTAAGTCAGAGGTTGAAGGTCTTAAAGAACTCGGCGTTAAGATTGAAACTAATATGGTTATAGGTAAGGCAACAACTATTGATGAGCTATTTGAGCAGGGATTTGAATCTATATTTGTAGGTTCAGGTGCTGGTCTTCCAATGTTTATGAATATTCCCGGTGAAAGCCTTAATGGCGTTTTCTCAGCAAATGAATACCTTACACGTATTAACTTTATGAAAGCATATAAAGAAGGTTATGACACACCTCTTACACCATACAAAAACGTAGCAATCATCGGTGGCGGTAACGTTGCAATGGATGCTGCACGTTGTGCAAAGCGTATGGGTGCTGATAATGTATACATAGTATACAGAAGAAGCGAGGCTGAAATGCCTGCAAGATTGGAAGAAGTCCATCATGCAAAAGAAGAGGGCATAATCTTTAAATTCCTTACAGCTCCAAAGCAGGTTGTTGGTGATGATAAGGGTTGGGTAACAGGTCTTGAGTGCGTTGATATGAAACTCGGCGAGCCAGACGATTCAGGCAGACGTCGTCCTATCGAAATCGAAGGTTCAAATCACGTCGTTGATGTTGATGCAGTTATTATGTCAATCGGTACATCACCAAACCCATTAATCAGAACAACAACTCCTGGTCTTGATACAAATAAATGGGGTTGTATCGTTGCTGACGAAGAGACAGGAAAGACAAGCCGTGAAGGCGTATATGCCGGCGGTGATGCTGTTACAGGTGCTGCTACTGTTATCCTTGCAATGGGTGCAGGAAAAGCTTCTGCAGTTGCAATTGATGAATACATACAGAGCAAATAATTTAAAATTATATTATCTTGTGTGTAAACCTTAATATTAAACGTCTGTGTCGTTAGACACAGGCGTTTTTTAGCAAATAAAAGAGAAAAACAGTTTAATATAGTGTCCTTATATTATTAAATGATATTTTTATCCACCTAAAACCTAAAAACATTTTTCATCTTGCATATTTTTACCTGCTGTAATACAATTAGATGTACGGTTTTCTGTTAAACCAGAAATTAAAAGGGAATACGGTTAAATGCCGTGGCAGCCTCCGCTACTGTATAGATGACGAGCTTTTTGCAATATCACTGAGAAATTGGGAAGATTAAAAGCGAGGATGAATCTAAGCCAGGAGACCTGCCGTAACAAAATTTTTTATTCTCCAACTTTCGGAGGGAAAGGACAGAATATGGTAAAGACTAACAACAAATTGGTGGCGGTACTTTTAAGTGTCGTAATGATGTTTTCATTGGCAGCTTGCGCAAGTAATGAATCAACTGACAATAATACCACCAAAAAAACAACTACAACAGAGGCACTTAAAACTGTAACTGTTGAGGTTGTTTCAGCAGACCAATCAAAGAAATCATTTAAAATCGAAACAGATGAAGAGTATTTGAGAGGTGCACTTGAGCAAGAAAAACTTGTTGAGGGAACAGAAAGTGAATACGGTTTATTTGTAAAAACTGTAAATGGTTACACTGCTGATGATTCAAAGCAGGAGTGGTGGTGTATAACCAAAGGCGGACAAACCGTTGAAACAGGCGTAGACACAACTCCAATAAGCGACGGAGATAAATTTGAGCTTACATTGACAGTTGGATATTAATTAGCTATTTAGTGGCAAATCATTAAAATCAAGACAAAAATATCAACATCAAGTATCTTTTATGGTACTTGATGTTGATTTGTTTATACTTTATTGTTGAAGAACCCATTTGATTATGATATAATTATTCGTAATTTATTTATACTTATAATTGTATCGGAGGACGATTTTTTGAGTAGCAAAACAGTGGTCGTTTCACAGGAAGAATTAAATAGGCAAAAAGAGTATTCTTTAATGGTAAATTCTGTTTTGCAAGCGAGATTTCAAGGCTCAAGACCTAAGGCGTATACACATACTTATGGTTGTCAGGGAAATGTTGCAGATGGCCAACGCATTAATGGAATGCTTGAAGAAATGGGCTATGATTTTACAGAAAATGTAGAAGAAGCAGACCTTGTTTTATATAACACTTGTGCAGTGCGTGAGCATGCTGAAGATAGAGTCTTTGGAAATGTCGGTGCAGTAAAGCACTTAAAATCATCAAATCCAAATGCAATAATAGCTCTTTGCGGATGTATGATGCAGCAGGAGCATATAACTAAAAAAATTCAAAAAAGCTATCCTTATGTTGATTTGATTTTTGGCACGCATGTTGTTCATAAACTTCCGGAATTTATATATAAGCTTCTTTGTGAAAAAGGAAGAGTAGTTGACATAACCGAAAGTGAAGGTGTAATAGCAGAAGGTATAACTCAAAGACGTGATGGTAAAATCAAAGCGTTTCTTCCAATAGCTTATGGTTGTAACAATTTTTGTAGCTATTGTATTGTGCCTTATGTCAGAGGCCGTGAACGTAGCAGAGCTTTTGAAGATATATTAAATGAAGCAAAGCAACTGGTCAATGCAGGATATAAAGAGATTACCCTTCTTGGTCAAAATGTTAATTCATACGGTAATGATTTTGGAAAAGAAAATCTTTTTGCAGAGCTTTTAAAGAGCATAAATGCTATTGAGGGTGATTTTTTAATAAGATTTATGACATCACACCCAAAAGATTGCACAAAGCAGTTGCTCGAAACAATGGCACAGTGTGAAAAGGTTGAACGCCATATTCATTTGCCTTTCCAAAGCGGAAATAATAGAGTGCTTAAAGAGATGAATAGAAAATATACAAGGGAACATTACCTTGAACTTGTAAAAACAGCCCGTGATTTAATGCCTGACATTTCACTTACAAGTGATGTAATAGTTGGATTTCCAGGCGAAATATACGAGGAATTTTGCGACACTTTAAGTCTTGTACAGGAAGTTGGTTTTACTTCTCTTTACACATTTATATATTCAAAACGTGAGGGCACAAAAGCAGCAAATATGCCTGATAATATTTCTCGAAGTGAAAAGTCAAAATGGTTTACTGAACTTACAGATTTGCAAGAAAAAATTGCGGGTGAAAGAACCCAAAAAATGAATGGCAAAACATATCGTGTGTTGGCAGAAGGCAAAAGTAAAAACGGCCTTATAACAGGACGAACTTCCGAAAATGTAATAATTGAGTTTAAAGCACCCGATACTACAATAGGAAACTTTTGTAATGTAGAAGTAACCGATCCGCTTACATGGATTGTAAGAGGAAAATTAATTTAGTTTTCTTTTAAGTTGGAATTATCCGATTTGACAGATAAATACAATAATAAAAAACTAAAAGGAGTTTTAAAGATGGACGTAATCGCAATTACAAGACAGCTTGGAGCAGCAATTCAGAAAGACGAATGTTACCTTAAGTTTGTTGCAGCAAAAGATGCAAGTGAGGCAGATTCAGAAGTAAAAGATATGATGAACCAGATAAACGACCTTCGTGATATGTATCAGGAGGAAGCATCTAAGGAAAATCCTGACCAGACATTACTTCAAAAGTATGATGGAGATTTCCAAAATCTTTATACATCACTTATGACAAACGATAAGATGAACAAGTATGAAGAGTGCCGTCAGGAACTTGATGAGATGATGAATCATCTTATGCAGATTTTATATCTTTGCGTTAATGGAGAAAATCCGGAAACATGTGAACCACCAAAGGAAGAAGAGCATAACTGTGGCGGTTCTTGCAGCAGTTGCTGTGGTTGCTAATAACTAAGTAATTTATAATCGTGAGAGAGGGAAAGCAGTAATGGCAGAAATGACACCAATGATGAAACAGTATTTGGATATAAAAAAACAATATCCGGATACAATATTGCTTTTCCGACTCGGCGATTTTTATGAAATGTTTTTTGATGATGCAAAGCTTGTATCAAGATTATTAGAGCTGGTTTTAACGGGAAAAGATTGTGGAATGGAAGAAAGAGCACCAATGTGTGGCGTGCCGTTTCACAGTGCAGATTCTTATATTGCACGCCTTGTATCAAAGGGATATAAGGTTGCCATTTGTGAGCAGACAGAAGACCCTGCAAAGGCAAAAGGGCTTGTAAGACGAGAAGTTGTAAGAATAATTACTCCCGGAACAGTTATAGAAAGTAATATGCTTGACGAATCAAAAAACAACTATCTTGCCTGCCTGTGCGTTTTAGAAAATCGTGCGGGTATATGTTTCGTTGACATATCCACAGGGCAAGTGCATTTAACAGAATTTGAGGGTGAAAATATTCAGGACAAGCTGTTAAATGAAATAGTTAGATATTCGCCAAGTGAAATAATATTAAATAAAGATGCAAAATCGTTTGATAAAATAAGTGTATTTATTAATAAGCAAGATGAACTTTCAGATGAAATATTAGAAGATAGTTGTTTTGATTATTTTAAGTGTGAAGAAATAGTAACCAATCATTTTAAAACAGATGACATACAAAATATTGCTCAGGGCATAACAAAGCAGGGAGTTGTAGCTTTAGGAGCATGCCTTGATTATTTATATTCAGTGCAAAAGACACAGCTTGACAATGTTAGAGAAATTGACTTTTACAGTGATTCAAGGTTTATGAAGCTTGACTTTTCTGCAAGAAGAAATCTTGAGCTTGTAGAAACAATGCGTAATCGTGAAAAAAGAGGTTCTCTTCTTTGGGTTTTAGACAAAACAAAAACTGCAATGGGAAAGCGTCTTATAAGGAGTTACATAGAGCAGCCACTCATTAATTGCGTGCAAATAATAAAACGCCAAAATGCAGTTGGAGAGCTTGTACAAAGTCCGCAACTGCGTGATGATATTGTAACGCAGCTTGTAAACGTACACGATATAGAAAGATTAATAACCCGAATTTCTTATGGCACAGCTAACGCAAGAGAGCTTCGTTCGCTTGCAGAAACAGTTGAACTGCTGCCCCAGCTTAAAAGCACGTTAAATGGAGTAAACTCAAAATTACTAAACTCAATATGTAACGATATTGACCCTCTTTCAGATATATTTAAGCTGATTGATGATTCAATAGCACCCGAACCTCCCTTTACAATTCGTGAAGGAGGAATAATAAAGGACGGCTTTAATTCGGAACTTGACTCTCTTCGTATGATTGCTAATGATGGTAAAAGCTTCATTGCAGGAATTGAAACGAGTGAGCAAGAAAAAACAGGAATTAAAAAATTAAAAATAGGATACAACCGAGTTTTCGGATATTATATAGAGGTTTCAAACTCATTTAAGGAGCTTGTACCTGATGAATACATAAGAAAGCAAACGCTTTCAAATTGCGAAAGATATATAACGCAAGAGCTTAAAGAACTTGAGGCAAAAGTGCTTGGAGCTCAGGAAAGAATAGCACATCTTGAATATGAAATATTTACACAGGTAAGAACTGCGGTTGCAGATGAGCTTGCAAGAATTCAAAAAACAGCACACGCAGTTGCACAGCTTGATGTTTTATGCTCATTTGCTAAGGTTGCAGCATCAAATAACTATGTTTGTCCGCAGGTGGATAATTCAGATGTTATAGACATAAAAGACGGACGTCATCCTGTCGTCGAGATTATGCTTTTCGGTTCTCCGTTCGTTCCAAACGACACTTTGCTTGACTGTTCAGACAATATAACCGCAATAATAACAGGACCCAATATGGCTGGTAAATCAACTTATATGCGTCAGGTTGCATTAATAGTAATAATGGCTCAGATAGGTAGCTTTGTGCCTGCATCATCTGCAACAATAGGAATAGTTGACAGCGTGTTTACACGAGTTGGTGCATCAGATGATTTGGCGTCGGGTCAGTCTACATTTATGGTTGAAATGAGTGAGGTAGCAGGAATTCTTTCGAATGCAACAAACAAAAGCCTTGTTGTACTTGATGAAATAGGAAGAGGAACATCTACCTTTGACGGAATGAGTATAGCAAGAGCTGTTCTTGAATACGTTTCGGACCGTAAAAAGCTTGGAGCAAAGACCTTGTTTGCAAC
>CAYMZO010000009.1:0-18989 GCA_964394885.1 uncultured Eubacteriales bacterium
CTACCAATAATTTTTGTAGGCAAAAGCTTTTAAATGTGCTATAATTAGGCATATTTTAAATATTCATACTTTATTTGTAGCTTTCTTATGCGTGCAGTAATTACTGTTGTCGGCAAGGATATGGTTGGTATACTTGCTAAAATTTCAAATTCTTGTGCAGAAAACGACGTTAATGTTATTGAGGTTTCTCAATCAATCCTTCAGGATATGTTCTGTATGATAATGCTGGTTGATGTAAGTTCCTGCAAACTTCCCTTTGGTCAATTTGCAGACAATCTTTCAAAAATGGGTGAAGAGATGAATCTCTCTGTCCACGCAATGCACGAGGATATTTTTAACTCGATGCACAAAATATAATTCAATAGTACCGCTGGGGTGAAAAAATGATAAACACAAGAGATATACTTGAAACTATCGGAATGATTCAAGATGAGCATCTTGACATCCGTACAATAACTATGGGCATTTCTCTTCTTGACTGTTGCAGTTCTGACATTGACAGTGCCTGTACAAAAATTTATGACAAAATAACAAAAAAAGCTGAAAACCTTGTTAAGGTCGGAGAAGACATAGAGAAAGAGTATGGTATCCCTATTATTAACAAGAGAATTTCAGTTACTCCTATCGCTATGATACTTGCAGCAAGTGGTGGAGACCCTGTTAAATATGCTTTAACTCTTGAAAAGGCATCAAGGCAGGTTGGAGTAAACTTTATCGGAGGATATTCGGCACTTGTTCAAAAAGGTTTTGCAAGTGGAGATGAAGCTCTTATAAACAGTATTCCAGAGGCTTTGTCCGTTACAGACCACATTTGTTCGAGTGTTAATATCGGCTCAACAAAAGCCGGCATAAATATGGATGCCGTTGCACTTATGGGTAAAATCGTAAAGCAGTCGGCAGAGCTTACAAAAGACAGAGATTGTATCGGGCCTGCCAAGCTTGTTGTATTTTGCAATGCACCTGATGATAATCCGTTTATGGCTGGCGCTTTCCACGGTGCCGGTGAACCTGATTGCGTAATAAACGTTGGTGTTTCAGGCCCCGGTGTTGTAAGCTCAGCACTTGCAAAAATACCGGACGGCAACATAACCGATGTTGCTGATGTTGTTAAAAAGACTGCATTTAAAATTACAAGAATGGGTCAACTCGTTGCAACTCAAGCATCTGAAAGACTCGGAGTACCTTTCGGAATTGTCGACCTTTCCCTTGCTCCTACTCCTGCAATCGGAGACAGCGTTGCCCATATTCTCGAAGAAATGGGTCTTGAAAGCTGTGGAGCTCACGGAACAACTGCTTGCCTTGCTCTTCTTAACGATGCAGTTAAAAAAGGCGGAACAATGGCATCATCACACGTTGGCGGACTTTCGGGTGCATTTATCCCTGTTTCAGAAGATGCAGGAATGATTGATGCTGTACGTTGCGGTTCTCTTTCCATTCAAAAGCTTGAAGCTATGACCGCTGTTTGCTCTGTTGGTCTTGATATGATTGTTGTTCCAGGAGATACAACCGCTGAAGTTATCTCTGCTATGATAGCAGATGAAGCTGCTATCGGTATGATAAACTCAAAGACAACTGCAGTTCGTGTCATACCTGCTATTGGCAAAAAAGTCGGAGATGAATTGAGTTTTGGCGGACTTCTCGGAAGTGGTCCTGTTATGGAGCTCAACACATTTTCTCCTGCAAAATTTATAAATCGAGGCGGAAGAATCCCCGCTCCTATTCAGGCTCTTAAAAATTAATTTTAAAATTTGTATAAAAGCATTTATTTGGGCAACAATATCTTTGAACGCAAAAAACAATGTATGTTATATTCATTTTTAACATTACTTTTAGTGTTGTGATTATAAGGAGTTGAAATAAATGCTTGATAAAATATCGCTCGTATTAATTGTTATCGGTGCCCTTAACTGGGGTAGCATCGGACTATTCCAATTTGATGTTATCGCATGGCTTTTCGGTGGTCAGGCTGCAATATTAAGTAGGATTATTTATACCGTTGTTGCTCTTGCCGGCATTTGGTGTCTCTCACTTCTGTTTAGAACAAACGAAGTTCTTGAAACAACAAACGAGTAAATTCACATTACTATTTTCGGTTAATTAAATTTCACTAAAAAGCAGCAGACATTATGTAAAATTCATAGTGTCTGCTTTTAATTGTTTTAAAGAATAAAGTAGCTGAAAAACCAGCCTTATAAAGAAATGCTAAAATGATGTTTAATTACGAGTAATACGCACTTTTTCGCCCATAACTATTGCAAACTTTGAGTACTTGTGTATAATTGTATTGTTATATATTTTTATTATACTAATAAATTGCAATTATTTTTGTTGCATTGGGGGATATTAATTTGGCTCAGGCAGAAAAGAATACATTTGTTGAAACAGAACACGAAGTTATGAAGTTTTGGGAAGACAATCAGTGCTTTGAAAAACTTCGTGAGAAGAATAATGGACACGAACTTTTCAGATTCCTTGATGGTCCTATTACTGCTAACAACCCTATGGGTATTCACCACGCATGGGGTAGATCACTCAAAGATATCGTTCTTAGATATAAGGCTATGAACGGTTATGATTGCCGTTATCAAAACGGATTTGACGCTCAAGGTCTTTGGGTTGAAGTTGAAGTTGAAAAAGAACTTGGTTTTAAAACCAAAAGAGATATTGAAGAATATGGTATGGACAAGTTTACACGCAAATGTGTTGAGCGTGTTGAACGTTTTTCAGGTATCATTACCGAGCAGTCAAAGAGACTTGGTCAGTGGATGGACTGGGACAACTCTTATTTCACACATACAGACAAAAACATAGGCGGAATTTGGTATTTCCTAAAAACTTGCCACGACAATGGCTGGATTCAGCGTGAATACAAGCCAATGCCTTGGTGTCCTCGTTGCGGAACTTCACTTTCCGAACACGAGATGACCGGTTCATACAAGATGATGACTCACAACTCTGTTTTTTTTAAGCTTCCGATTGCTGAAGACGGCAGAAAAATCCTTGTTTGGACAACAACTCCGTGGACACTTTCTTCAAACGTTGCCTTGGCTGTAAACCCTGAAATAGATTATGTTGAAGTTAAAGTCAAGAGCGATGATGCTATTCTTATTCTTGCAAAAAATGCAATTAAGTATCTCGGAGACGATAAGCTTGAAGTTTTAAGAGTATTTAAGGGTGATGAGCTTGTAGGTCTTCACTACGAAACCTGTTTTCCCGAACTTGAAGCACAAAAAGATATTGACCATAAAATAGTCGCTTGGGAAGACGTTGATGCAGCAGAAGGTGTTGGCGTTGTTCACATTGCTCCTGGTTGTGGTCTTGAAGACTTTGAGCTTGGACAAAGACTCGGTCTTGCTCAGGTTATGCCTGTTGACGATACGGGTATCTTCCTTACCGGCTTTGGATTTATGTCCGGTAAAGACAGCCACGAAATTGCACCCGAAGTTTTTGAAGAGTTAAAGAGCAGAAACAAGCTTTATAAAGTTGAACCTCACGAGCACAGCTATCCCGTTTGTTGGAGATGCAAGTCTGAAGTTATCTTCCGTCTTGTTCCGGCTTGGTATATCCGTACTGAAGAAATCAAGCCAAAGCTCATTGAAGCATCATCAAAAGTTAAATGGGAGCCTGAATCAAACGGCAAGCGTATGAACGACTGGCTTAACAATATGGGCGACTGGAACATTTCAAGAAAGCGTTATTACGGAATGCCTCTTCCATTTTATCCTTGTGAAGAATGCGGTGAGCTGACAGTAATCGGTTCAAAAGCAGAGCTTAAAGAAAAGGCTGTTAACCCTGCCGAAGTTGATGCTTTGCCGGAGCTTCACAGACCTTGGATTGACTCAATAAAAATAAAATGTCCTAAATGTGGTAAAGAAGTTTCAAGAGTAAATGAAATCGGCGATGTTTGGCTTGATGCAGGTATCGTACCGTTTTCAACCACAGGTTATTTTGACGATAAAGAAGCTTGGAGAAAGAACTATCCTGCGGAATGGATAACAGAAATGCGTGAGCAGGTTCGTCTTTGGTTCTACTCTATGCTGTTTATGAGCACTGTACTTGAAGGTCGTGCTCCTTATGAGCGTGTTCTTTCTTATAGCACTGTTGTTTCTGAAGACGGTTCTAAGTTCTCTAAAACAGGATTTATGATTAAGTTTGATGAAGCAGCCGAAGAGATTGGTGCAGATACTGTTCGTTACCTTTATGCAGGTGCTCCTGTTACAAATGATGTTCGTTTTGGATTTAACCTCGGTGATGAGGCCAGAAGAAAGCTTCTTTCTTTCTGGAATATCTACACATTCTTTGAAACCTATGCAAGAATTGACAAGCCAAACCTTGAAGGATTTACTCCTGATGCAAAGGCACTTTCTCCTACTGACCGCTGGCTTATTACCCGTACAAACGACTTTATCAACAAGGCAACAGCCTTTATGGACGATTATAAGACATATCTTCTCATCAAAGAGTTTGAGGTCTTTGTTGACGATATTTCAAACTGGTATATTCGTACAAATCGTCGTCGTTTCTGGAAAACAGAAGATAATGCTGACAAGATGACTGCATACTGGGTACTTTTCTATGCACTCAACACTTGTGTAAAAACAATGGCACCTATCATTCCGTTTATGACAGAAAAAATTTGGCAAGACCTTACAAGAAAAGTTATGCCAAGTTCTCCAATCTCTGTTCATCTCAGCGACTGGCCAAAGCCACTTGAAGGCTTTGAGGACGACGGAATCATTGAGCAAACTGCTTTTGCACGTGATATTATTGCCACTGCAATGCGTCTTAGAAACGAGTGCCAATTAAAGGTTCGTCAGCCACTTTCAACATTATTTGTATGTTGTAGCGATGAAAACGCTGATAAAATCAAGGTTTTTGAAAAGAATATTAAAGATGAGCTGAACATTAAAGAAATCAAATATATTAACGACTATACTTCTCTTGAGGACTATTATCTTGGAGTAAACTTTAAGGTTGCCGGTGCAGTTCTCAAGCAAAACGTAAATAAGATGAAGCAAACACTTGAAGGACTTTCAAAAGATCAGATGCAAAGCCTTACAAACGCTGTTAAAAACGGTGGAGATGTAAGTGTTCCAGGCTGGGATGAAAGCTTTGATTCTTCAATATTTGCCATACAGACCAAAACAAAAGATGGTATCGTTTCATCTGAATGTGCAAACAAAGAAATCATAATCGCTCTCGACACCGTTCTTACCGAGCAACTTTTAAAAGAGTGTGCGGTAAGAGATGTTGTAAGACAGTGTCAGCTTATCAGAAAAGAAGCAGGCTATCAGGTTGAGCAGCGTGTTGTTGTTTCAATCTCAAGCGACAGCGAGTTTATTATGTCTGCACTTTCCGAGTCTAAGGAACACGTTGCAAGTGAGCTTCTTGCAAATGAAATTAACCTTGGAGCCAACATTGAAAACGATTTTGAAAAAGATGTTGAAATCGGCAGTGATTCAGTTCACATTCAAATAAAAAAAGCTTAAACGAAAGTTATTATAGGAGGATTTTTAATATGTCAAAAATCACAAGAGACTCTCTTATCGGAGATATTTTAGACGCTTATCCTGACACTGCACAGTTCTTTTTAGGAATGGGAATGCACTGTCTTGGTTGCCCATCTGCAAGAGGAGAATCTGTTGCTCAGGCTTGTGCCGTACACGGCGTTGACGTTGAAGAGCTTGTTAAGTCAATAAATGAGTCTATCAAATAAATTGCAATGGCAAGCGTTTTTAAGAACAATCAACCTATTGTTTTAACAAAAATAAGAAGGCGGCGGTAAACCCGCTGCCTTTATTTTATTTAAGGTGATTTTATGTTAAACCTTAGTCCACGTCTTAAAATGGCGGCAGATATGGTAAGGGATGGTGTCATCGTTGCCGACATTGGCACTGACCACGCATATTTGCCTGCATATCTTATGGCAAACGGAAAAGTTAAAGGTGCTATTGCAGCTGACCTTAGAAAAATGCCACTTGAGAATGCACGAGAAACCTTAATTTCATATAATTTAGAAGATAAAATTTCCCTTGTCCTTTCCAACGGACTTGACAGTTTAGATGAAAATTGTGCGGACGATATTGTGATTGCCGGTATGGGTGGAATTTTAATAACTGAAATTTTAAGCCGCTGTAATTGGATATTCAGCAATGACAAAAGGCTTGTAGTTCAACCTATGTCCCACGCCGAAGATGTAAGAAGATTTTTCATTTTAAATGGCTTTGAAATTTTAAGAGAAAATGCAACCGTTGACTCAGGCCGTACATACATTTGCATTAATGCTGTATATACAGGAAAAAATTATTGCGATTTACCACCTTCATTTGAGTATATAGGTAAGCTGTGTGATTGCAACAGTATTTATGCAACTGAATATTTAAAAAAGCAAGCAATCAGATTAAAAAAACGTGCAGACTCACTTTCAAAAATCGACAAAAACGACCGTGAAGCAGAACAGCTTTACAGCATCGTATCTGACATAGAAAGGTGTGTTGAAAATGGTAACAGTTAAAAACATTTATGATTATATTGACTCTTTTGCACCCTTTAGCACTCAGGAAAGTTGGGACAACAGCGGTATGCTGGTTGGCGACATTACAAAAGAAGTAAAAGTTGTTGCCCTTTGCCTTGACATCACTCCTGAAACAATCGAAAACGCAAAAGCAAACAACGCTGACCTTATTGTGTCTCATCACCCTGTAATTTTTAATCCGATTTCTAAAGTGCAGAAAAACGACTGTGTGTATCTTCTTATAAAAAACGATATTTCTGCCATCTGTGCTCACACAAACTACGATGTTGCAACCGAGGGTGTCAATGATGTTCTTGCAGAGCTTTTAGAGCTTGATGACGTTTACACTTTACAGGATTGCGAAAACTCGGGGATTTTAAGAGCCGGTAAAATTAAAAAATGTAACCCGCAAGAGTTTGCAAAGTATGTTTCAGAAAAGCTTGGAACAACCGTAAGAGTTGCAAAAGGCGGACGTGATATTGAAACTGTTGCGATTTGCGGAGGAAGCGGTTGCAGCTTTATTCCCGATATACTTTCAAATAATATTGATGCATTTGTTACCGGAGATGCAAAGCATAACGACTTTTTAGATGCATCTGACAACAATTTAACTCTTGTTGCCGCAGGGCATTACGAAACAGAAAACCCCGCAATGCCGGCACTTGCAATGCGGTTATACAAACAATTTTCAGATTTGGACATTATTTATATAGATTCAAACCCTGTTGAATATATTAAATTTTAGGAGCAATATCAAATGGCATTGGACGGAATTTTTTTACACTGTTTAAAAGACGAAATTGAACAGGTTGCAGTTGGCTCTCGTGTTGACAAAGTATATCAGCCATCTCGAGAAGAAATTATTTTAAACCTTCGTTCAAAAACCGGTTCTTACAGACTTCTTATGTCTGCAAGGGCTAATAGTCCTCGTGTTCATTTCACGCAATATACGCCCGAAAATCCCCCTGTGCCTCCTATGCTGTGTATGTTGTTAAGGAAGCGTCTTGTCGGTGCTATACTTGTCGGCATAAGGCAGCAAGAGCTTGACCGCATTCTCTTTTTTGATTTTGATGCCACAAACGAAATCGGAGACAAAGTAAAGCTTTCACTTTGCATTGAAATAATGGCACAGTATAGCAACATAATACTTATTGACGGTGAAGATAAAATAATTGACTCTTTAAAACGAGTTGACTTTACAAAATCATCAGTGCGTCAGGTTTTGCCGGGTCTTGATTATAAACTTCCACCGGCACAGGACAAGCTTAATATTCTTTGTACAGACAGCAAAATTGTTGCAGAAAAAATACTTTCATCATCACCTTCAAAGGTTCTTTCTTCTGCAATTTTAAGCAATGTTATGGGAGTTTCTCCTATTGTTTGCAGAGAACTTGCAAACCAAAGTTGCGGAGAAGATTTGACCGTTTCCGAGCTTGATAACAGCACTAAAGATAAGCTTACAGCTACAATTTCAAGCTTGTCTGAAATTGTTAAAAGCAGAAAATATGTCCCTACAATTTTATATAATGACAAGAAAAAGCCCTTTGATTTTTCATTTTTTAAAGTTGAGCAATATGGCTCATTTGCTTTAAGTGAAACGTTTGAAAGCTTTTCGGAGTTGCTCGATAAATTTTATTCTGAAAAAGACCGAATTGAAAGAATTTCAAAACGCTCACAGGATTTAAGAAAAAATCTTAACAACACCTCTGAGCGTATTGCAAAAAAGCTTGAGTTGCAACGTTCGGAACTTGAGCAATGTGCAGACAGAGAAAAGCTTCGTGTCTATGCTGAGCTTATAAATGCCCATCAATATAGTTTGAAAAAAGGCTCTCTTTTTTATGATTTACCAAATTATTATGACAACAACAACATTTTACGAGTACCTGCAGACCCTGCATTGACTCCAACTCAAAACTCGCAGAAATACTATAAAGAATACAAGAAGTCTTACACCGCCGAAAAGAAACTCAAAGAGCTGATTGAAAGTGGTGCAGAAGAGCTTTTGTATATTGAAAGCGTGCTTGACACCTTAACAAGAGCCGACAGCGAACGGGAATTACAAGAAATAAAGCAGGAACTTTATGACGGAGGATATACCCGAACATTAAAACGTGGAAAAGCAAAGAAAAATCCACCTCCACTTCCACCGATTAGTTTTACCTCAAGCGATGGCTTTAAAATTCTTGTGGGACGCAACAACGTACAAAATGACAAGCTTTCGTTAAAAACTGCTTCCAAAAATGATTTATGGCTTCACACAAAGAATTTTCCGGGGGCTCATGTAATAATAATTTTGGACAGCAGAGAAGTTACGGATACAGCAATTAAAGAGGCAGCAATTATAGCCGGTACTTACAGCAAAGCCTGCAACTCATCTCAAGTTCCTGTTGACTATACTCTGGTAAAAAACTTAAAGAAACCTAACGGTGCAAAGCCCGGAAAAGTCATATACAACGTTTACAACACAATTTACATCACACCTGATTCTGAACTTACAAACAATTTAAAAGAATAAATAACCACAAAAAAAGACCTGTTAAAAACAGGTCTTTTTCTATAGACAAATAGAAAACCACCGGCTATGCCGGTGGTTCCGAAAAAGCTTTAGCGTTGAATAGAATGAAAAGCTCCTTTTGATATAATAAAAATGCGGTCCGACAACTGCATTGAAAATATCAAAAGGAGGACATTCAAATGAATGACAACAACAGTTTAGCACACACAAGTTGGAATTGTAAATATCACATTGTTTTTGCTCCAAAGTATCGCAGAAAAGTAGCTTTTGGAGAACTGAAAATAGATATAGGAAAAATATTAAGAGAGCTTTGTGCTTGGAAAGGTGTAAACATAATAGAAGCAGAAGTATGCCCAGACCATATTCATATGCTTGTAGAAATACCACCAAAGATGAGCGTCTCAAGTTTTGTAGGTTTTCTTAAAGGAAAAGTAGTCTGATAATATTTGAAAGACATGCAAATCTAAAATATAAATATGGTAATAGAAGCTTTTGGTGTAGAGGATATTATGTAGATACAGCAGGAAAGAATGCAAAAAGAATAGCTGATTACATACAAAACCAGCTAAAAGAAGACATGATTAATGACCAATTAACGATTAAAGAATATGAAGACCCGTTTACGGGTAGCAAGTAACAATCTTTTGCAAGTGTCGGATCGTATCAACGCCTTTAGGCGTAGCAGTTGTCAGGCCTTATAGGCCGAAAGAAGAACCACCCGCTAAGCGGGTGGGTTCCTATTATATTGATTATTTTTAATTATAAGCCAAGGTACGGTGCAGGGTTAACATTTTTTCCACCTATTTTAACTTCAAAGTGAAGATGCGGTCCTGTTGAGTTACCGGTACTTCCAACCCTTGCTATTGCATCTCCTGCATTTACATACTGACCTACCCTTACGGAAACAGAGCCAGACAAGCAGTGAGCATAAAGCGTTGACATTCCATTGCCATGGTCAATCTGTACTCTATATCCATAGGCACCACCCCATCCGGCAGCAGTAACCCTACCACTCTTTGCAGCAACAACAATATGTCCGCTTGCATTCGGTCCGCCAAGGTCAATACCTCTATGGAATCCACCATTTCTTGGTCCATAAGGAGAATTTACTTTGTAAAGCCCGATAATCGGCCATACAAGCCTTCCTGATGTAGACCCGCCATAGTTTCCGGATACAGAGTTTCCATATCCGCCACTTATGCTTGAGGATTTTGTTCCAACCTGAACAATTTTATTAACGGGGTCCTTAACTGTTACTCTGTTAATCTCCTCGGTTGCAATTCTAACTCCATCCACATAAGTTACAAGCTGAGTTATCTGTGCTACACCGTTTGAGCCGTTTTGTGTAACTTTCTTTGTGCCTTTATAAAGCTTTGTATTTTCCTTTTCTACGGTTTCAAACGCAATATCCTGATTTACGACTTCAGTTTTTACAACCTTTATTCTGAGATAATTTACTTCGTTAGAAACAAGAAGTTTATCTCCGATTTTTATAGTTTCAGAAACGCCGGGATTTAAAGCAAACAGTTCTGATGTTTTAAGACCGTTGGCGTGTGCTATTTGAGATATTGTATCTCCGGTCTGAACAGTATAATAAACAGCCTCTGCCTTTTTACCTTTCAGTTTTTCAAGAAGCCTTTGAGTGTCCCAAATTGTTTCATTGTTATCCGGATAAAGCCCCTGAACATACTTTACGTCTTCTATAAATCCAATAGCGTCATTTGGATTATCTGTTTTATAGTCATCAAGAATGCTATCAAAAAGTTGAATTGCATCCATTTCATTTTTTATTGCACAAATAAATTCACCGTTTATATAAATTCCGCAGGCAGGTGTGATTGCACTCTCGGAATTTTCAACAATTCTATCGCTTATTGTTTGTGCATCTGTAAGCTCATTGGGCTTAATCAGTGCCAATTTATAGGTTGGTGTTTCAAACACCTCATCATTATTATCTACTGTTTGCATTTTTTCTTTTACAAGTTCCTGTGCATTCAAATAAACTGATTCATCAGAAACATATCCAAGCTTTTGCCCGTTGTACTCAACAGCAAGTGCAAACGTAACGCCGTTCCAATAGCTTATCGTCGAGATTAGAACAATTGCCGCAACAATAGGCATTGCAATATTAGACATTGTTTTAAACATTGTAGGGTGTCTATCCAACGCTTTTTTTACATAGTGCCTAAAGACAGACCAAGCGGACTTTGGAGAGGTTTTAAATGCCTTTCTGATATTAACCCTTGAGGACTTAACCTCTTTTTTAAAGAAAGAAAACTCTTGACCAAAGACCCTTATAGAGTCAATCATTGCCTTGTCAAGCCAAGCCCAAAACATTTTAATTAAGGTCCACAGCTTAATAAACGGCCAAGATATTATAAACCAAAGAAGTGAAAACAATTTTTGAAACGAACTTCCGACAGTTTGTCCAATACCGCTTATATACTCATAGGCATCGACCTTTTCATCAGTATTATCTTCAGCCTCTTTAGGTTCAACCTCTTCAGGCTGGTAATGCTCAACAACTGATGCTTCAGTTTCGTTAAAAGGTTCTTCCTTTGTTATCTCAATAAAATTATCATTTTGCTTTTGAGTATAAATTTCATACTCTTTTTTTATTTCTTTCTCTATATCACTATGTGCCATATTTGGCTCATAAGTTTCCTGTGTTTGGTTTATCTGCTCATTGAACTGTTCAAAAGTTGCACTTTGCTCTTTTGACTGCTCTGTATCAGACTGCGAATCGATACCATTAATTTGCTTTGACAATGTGCAAACACCTCCTATAATTATTACAAACCATTTACAAAGGTTACAATTTGTAACAATTATACTCTCTCTGCTCTAAAAATTCAATAAGCAATTAATCATTTCAGCAATATGCATAAAAAATTAAACATTTTTAAGTTATTGAGGATATTTAAGCTTATTTTTATTCCAATCTTTGAGTGTTATGGACATTTTTTGAGCTTCTTCTTTTGCACCTAACAAATCGTGTTCTCTATAATTTCCACATTCAGCTTCAGATGCTCCCGGTATCTCTCCTTGAAAATCTGCCACAAAATCAAATGCAGATTTAACAAGGTCAACTGCTTTTTGGTCGTCTAAATCTCTTGTTAAAAAATAAAATCCGGTTCTGCAACCCATAGGTCCAAAATAAATTATATTGTCCTTATATTCAGAGTTTCTGACGTACGTTGCAAAAAGGTGTTCAACAGTATGTATTGCAGGGTTCGACATAACCTCCTCAACATTTGGTCTTCTTGTTCTTATATCATAGGTTGTTATATCTCCGTCCTGTCTTGAAATGTACATACCGCAAGGTAGTTTTCTGTGGTCTATTTCAAAGCTTGCTATTCTTTGCATTATATTTTCCTCCAAAATTAAATATTGCTTGCGGTTTCAAAAAGTTTCTCAACCGCTTTTTTTAACATTATATTTTTATCCTCTGCAAGACTATAATCTTCATTTAAAACTTTTCTTGCAAGTTCTCCGGTTTCACGAAGTAGCTCTACATCTTCCAACATATCTGCAATTTTAAGCTCCGGCAAACCGTGCTGTTTTGAGCCAAAGAAATCTCCCGGACCACGAAGTTTTAAATCTTCATCTGCAATTTTAAATCCATCAGAGGTCTTGCACATCACTGACAATCTATGAGATGTGTCCTCTCCCTGAGCATCAGATATTAATATGCAGGTTGATTTATACTTACCTCTGCCAATTCTTCCTCTTAGCTGATGCAACTGTGAAAGACCGAATCGCTCTGCATTTTCAATAAGCATAATGACGGCATTAGGTACATCCACTCCAACCTCAACCACAACCGTTGAAACAAGCAGCTGTATTTTTCCGCTTGAAAAGGCTTTCATAACCTCATCTTTTTCACAAGCTTTCATCTGCCCGTGCAAAAGACCGACCTTATAATCTCTAAATTCATTTTTTGAAATCTTTTCAAAATACTCCTCGGCAGAAGCAAGCTGTGTTTCACCTTCTTCAACAAGAGGACAAATTATATACCCTTGCCTGCCTTCATCAAGATGTTTTTTTATATAGTTGAATGCTCTTTGGCGAAGTTTTCCTGTAACTTTATAGGTTTCTATGGGCTGTCTGCCTTTTGGTAATTCGTTTATTATGGAAATGTCTAAATCTCCATATATTGCAAGAGCAAGTGTCCTCGGAATAGGAGTTGCTGACATAACGAGTGTGTTTGGATTATCTCCTTTATCCGCAAGCACAGCACGCTGAGATACTCCAAATCTATGCTGCTCATCAGTTATAACAAGACCCAATCTTTTAAACTCAACATCATTTTGAATAAGTGCGTGAGTTCCTATTATAACATCAGCTTGTCCGTTTTTTATACGCTCTTTTATTTCTTTTTTGTTTGATGCAGTTGTTGAGCCTGTTAAAAGTTCCAATTTAACATCTGTGTCTTTATAAAACTCCGACATAGTTTTATAATGCTGATTTGCAAGAATTTCTGTGGGTGCCATAATTGCGGTCTGCATATTATTTTTAGCAGTTGTATATGCCACAGCAGCGGCAACTGCTGTTTTTCCGCAACCTACATCCCCCTGAACAAGTCTGCTCATCGGCTCTGATTTTTTCATATCTTCAATTGCTTCTACAACAGCTTTTTTCTGTGCATCTGTCGGAACAAACGGTAAGCAGTTATAAAAATCATTTGTATAATCTTTTTCTATTACTGCTGTTGTTGTTTTTCTATTTCTGCCTTTCAACTGCAACAGTCCCAGTTGAAGCAACAACAGTTCTTCAAAGGCAAGCCTGTCCTTAGCCTTTTGAAGTCGTTTTGAATCTGTTGGAAAATGTATTTGGGTCAATGCCTCTTTTATTGAATAAAGGTCATCTTCCTGTCTTATATATTCAGGAAGATTGTCTTCTATTGCCGCACCATAAATTCTTAATGCATTTCCAACGCACGTTTCAATATACTTTGAACTCATCCCCTGAGTTTTTCTATATATGGGTCTTATCCTATCTGACCCTTGTGAAAACTCAATCTCAGGAGAATGCATTGTTCTTCTGCCTCTATCTTCTTCTACCTTGCCAAAAAACAGATATTCTTCTCCCTCTTTTAGCTTTTGTGCCGCATACTTATTATTAAAAATAAGTATCTGCATAAGCCCTGTACCATCTGTTACAAGAGTTTCAAAAAGGGTTATTCCGCTCCTTGCTCTTCTGCTTGTCGGATTATATGTAACTGTTGCTTTTATGCAACATTTTTCGTCAAACGGAGCGTTATTTATTTTTACTATTTTGCTCCAATCCTCATAAGCCCTTGGATAAAAATGCAACAAGGCGTCAACTGAATAAACGCCGAGCTTGTTAAACTGCTTCGCACGTTTTTCACCAACGCCTTTTAAAAATTTTATTTGTGTGTTCTCAAGCACAGCATTCACCTTACTCTATTGAAATTATAAAGTGATATACAGGCTGACCTCCGTTTATCAAAGATACATCAACAGCTGAGAATTTTTCAGAAATCATATTGTAAAGTTCCTGTGCCTGTTCCTCACTTGTATCTTCTCCGTAAATTATGGTTACAACGCTTGTGTGTTTCTTAACCATATGCCTTGTAGCCTTATATGCAGCACGGACAATATCATCATCAACTATTGTGATTTTTCCCTCTTCCATACCGAGGATTTGTCCCATTTTTATTTGTTGACCGCCAACCACACTATCCCTTGCAGCAAACGTTACAGAAACTGTTGAGACATCATCAATAGCCTTTGCCATTGCAAGATGATTTTCTCCCATTGACATATCCGGGTCAAATCTGAGCATTGCTGTTATTCCCTGTGGAACAGTCTTTGTCTGAATAACAATAACCTCTCTGTCTGCAAGAGGAATTACCTGCTCCGCAGCCATAATTATGTTTTTATTATTTGGCAACACAAAAACTGTCTTAGCAGGAGTTGCCAAAACCGCATTTAATATGTCTTCTGTGCTTGGATTCATCGTTTGTCCGCCACTTACAACAACGTCTACACCAATTTCTGTGAAGAGTTGAGAAACACCTTCTCCTGCTGCAATTGCAACAAATCCAAATTCATTTTCCGGCTCTACTGTTGGGAGTTGAGTTTTATCTGACTCCTCTAATTCTGAAGTAGCACCCCAAGAAGCGTTAACGTGTTGTTGACGCATATTCTCTATTTTAATATTTACGAGCGAACCGAACTTTAAGCCTTCCTGAATTGCATTACCTGGTTCATTTGAATGCACGTGAACCTTTATTATGCTCTCATCGTCAACAACTACAACGCAATCTCCTATTGACTCAAGGTATGCACGAAGGCTCATAGGCTCTCTATCTATATTCCTATCTCTGTTTACAATATACTCGGTGCAATATCCAAACTTAATATCTGCATCTACGCTTGCAACAGCTTCTTTTTTTACAGATTCAGTTTCCTGTGTTAAATCACCGTCTGTCGACGCTATAATTACAGAATCCTCAAAGTAACTTCTCATACCCTCAAAGATTAAAACAAGACCTTGTCCACCAGCGTCAACTACTCCTGCCTTCTTTAAAACAGGAAGCATAGTTGGAGTCTTTGCAAGTGCATCTTTTGCACTACTGCAAATTGAGCCCCAGACATCAATAAAGCTTGTATCACCATCAGCGGCAACTTCCATAGCACTCTCTGCTGCCATTCTTACAACAGTAAGTATGGTGCCCTCTGTTGGCTTCATAACAGCTTTGTAAGCAGTATCAACGCCAAGAGTAAGAGCTGCAGCCATTGTAGCACCATTGGCTTGATTACAGCCTTTAAGCCCTTTTGATATCCCACGGAATATAAGAGATAAAATTACTCCTGAATTTCCTCTTGCACCTCTAAGAAGTGCAGATGCAACAGAGTCTGCCACCAAGCTTACAGGTGATAAATCATCAAGCCTTGAGACCTCTCTTGCCGCAGCGGACATTGTCATTGACATATTAGTTCCCGTATCACCATCCGGCACTGGAAAAACATTCAATGCATCTACATTTTTTTTGTTATTATTTATATTGTTTGATGCTGAAATAACAGCATCTCTTAACATCGCACCAGTAATCAATTTTTCCGCACTCCTCTGTCCACAACCAATAAAAATTATTTAGTCATGGAGTCAACATAGACATTTACATTTTTAACTTTAAGTTCCGTTGCTTCCTCAACAGTATATCTGACTTTATTAACAATGCTTTTTACAATAGCAGTAATATTAACTCCATAAGTTACAATTATATGCAGGTCAACAACAAGCCCATCATCTTCACTGTGAACTGATACACCCTGATCTACATATTTTTTGTTTTTAGATAATACTGAACGAATCCCCTGGATTGAGTTGCTGTTGGACATACCAACAACACCATAACAAGATGGAACAACATTTCCGATTAACTTTGAAAAATATTCTTCAGTAATTTCAATAGTTCCAAGCGGATTCTCAATTTTAATCATAAAAACTTCACCCCTTTTGCCTAAAATTAACGGCAAGTTTTTTACTGATTTCGCCTATTATACTATATTTTAGTTTGATAATCAACTTATATACCGTTAATTATATATCATTTATTTAAAACCCACTCTCCAATATTTGCATATACATCATTATCGAAGCTTTTTACCTCTACACTAATGTCTCTTGAAAAAGCTAAAACGCCTTTTCTGTAACAAATTGGAACAAATGGAAGCTCAGAATAGAAATTATCCAAAAACTCCTGCATAGTTATTGTTCCGTCTGACAGTTGCTGATAAAAGGCATAGCTTGTATTTTTATCTGTAAGCATTGGATAGATGTTCATATTGTCTGTAAGCCTTATTTCGCCCAAATATAAATCATAGCTTCCTGCTGAAACCGCAGCATTATAGGCATTGAAACCAAGTTCTGAAACATTTACTTTTATTCCTGCTGACTGGAGTTGGCTTGCGATTATTTGTCCTGCCGATTTTTTAAACGGATTGTCGGCATTTATAACTAAATTCAGACTAAGATTTTTTGCATTATCACTAATATATTTTAATGCCTCATCTTTTTTTACATCTTTACCCGGCTGTTTCACGGAATCAAGTGCATACCAATTGGGATTGAACGGAGTGTATGCCGCTTTTGCATATCCTTGAAATCCCTCATTTATTATTTTTTCTCTATCAATCACTGCATTTATTGATTGACGCAATATCGGGTCTGAAAGCTTAGTACTATAATTGTTTATTCCCAGAAATATAAAATTATTCATAAGCACTTCTGTGGTAGAAGCATTTATTCTCTCGTACGTTCCACTGCTTAAATTGCAAAACAAACTATCTATATTTCCTATAACCAAGCTATATATTATCGCATTGCTGTCTGTTATGTTTACAAGTTCAATTTTAGACCTTACGGGACTATACCCTTCATAGTGCTTATTTACCTCTAAATATTTGTTTGTTCCCTCGGCGGCAACATAATATTTGCCCGATGCTATCGGCTCGCCTTCTGTTCCGTCAACCTTTGTTCCATCTTTTACGATTGGAAAATCAAGGCAAGACAGTGCATATACGTCCGGAACAACAAGAGTAAATTCGACCTCAAGACTTCCCTTTGCCTCAGCTTTTGATATGTTAATCAAAGATTGAGAATAGTAGGAAGACTGCTTCGCCAAATTAAATGAATAGACAATATCTGCCGAGTCTATATATGTGCCATCTGCAAATCTGCCGTTTGAGTTCAGCATTACCGAAACAACATTTCCCATTGACGTTCCACTTTGTGCAACCTGTGGTTGTGCTTCATAAGAACCGTCTAAATAAAACAACGAGCTATATATCAGAGGAAATAAATTTTGATTTATTTGGCTTTGTGCCACATAAGGATTTAGGGTGTCTTCCTGGGAATAAGGTAATCTTATATCACGTGCTTCTTTTGATGTTTGAGATGACTTTCCACCGTCTTCATCTTCTTTGTCTTTATTGCATCCGGAAAAAGAAAAAGTGAAAATCACAACAAGAAGTAAAGAAATGATTATTTTTATAGAGTTTTTCATATTATTTACCTCCTGTTATTTAATATCCAATCTTTCTACCGAAATGGTCTTTCCTGATTTATCCTCAACTTCAAAAATGCAACCGCACATAAAGCATTCACCTGTTGCATTGTCAAATCTTGCAGGCATATTTGTTCTTAATTTTTCAATTATTATTTCAGACTTTACTCCAAGCACTGAATTTATTACACCTGTCATACCTATATCTGTAATATACCCTGTGCCGTTTGGAAGTATCTGCTCATCTGACGTTTGAACGTGTGTATGAGTACCATACAAAGCTGAAACTTTTCCATCAAGATAAAATCCCATTGCTCGCTTTTCAGATGTTGTTTCTGCGTGAAAGTCTATAATTTTTATTTTACTATTTTTTACGTCATCTTGCAAAAGAATTTTTTCAATACAATCAAATGGATTTTCAAGAGCTTCCATATACATTGTACCCATAAGGTTTATCACTGCAATTTGCACGCTACCCTTATCAACAATGCAATATCCTCTACCCGGATTTGCCTCTTTAAAATTTGCAGGTCTTACAACAAATTCATTTTCGTCAAGAAAGTCATACATTTCTCTTCTTCGGTAAACGTGATTTCCCGTTGTTATAACATCTGCTCCACTATCAAAAATATGTTGTGCTGATGACGGAGTTATTCCGTTTCCATCAGCTGAATTTTCTCCGTTAACAATGCAAACATCTATATTCTTAAGTTTTTTTATTTGTGGTAAATGTGCTCTTAAAAACTCACATCCATTTGAGCCAACCACATCTCCGATTACTAAAATATTCATATAAAATCAGATTTTATCATTTAATTTGCTTTTAACATTAAAATTATAAGCCAATAAATTCAAGGAATAATACTTAATATTAAATGATAAAAATATCTGTAAACCGCCTTCCATCTTTAATTTTATAAATA
>CAYMZO010000010.1:0-18466 GCA_964394885.1 uncultured Eubacteriales bacterium
TGCTTGCTAAAATTCCGGAACGATATTTTGACAATTTGATTTATATAATGATTGCCGTTTTTGCTGTTGATTTGTTGATTGCTGTTTTTGCAACAGTAGATATAAATATTTTAAGAAGTAAAATTAAATCTATAAGTTCTGATGCAACGGAAAACGAAGTGGAAAACAAAGTGGTTGAGGTTGGTTCTTCCGGAAACAACAATCTATTTGACAGACTTAATGAAATAAAAAACAAAATGGATTCAATTTCATTTCCAAGACGTATTCACATTAAAAGAATACTTCGTGAAATGCCGGGTCTTAAAGAGCAGTTAAAGGCTATGGTGGAAGAGCTTAAACGAAAAGATGTTCCCGCTGATATAAAAGATGAATTTAAGCAGCTTCTTGATGAAATTAAATTACGATTTTTAGTTGATTCGGATGATGTAATGTACTAAGAAATAAATAAAACAATAAGAAGCAAAAAAGTCCTTACGAAGTTTTCGTAAGGACTTTTATTTTGTAAACAACATTGTTTTATGTGTCAATTCACAATTTCTAATTGCTTTTTTGCGTGGTTCTTAATTATGTATCTTTATCTACCTTATGAAATGTTTTCAGGTTGCCTTGCTTTTCTCTTCTACGCTCAAGTTCCTCTATAACGTCATCAAGAGGTATATCTTCATTTACCATAAGAACCATCAAATGAAAGAGAAGGTCGCTTATTTCTCCAACGGTTTCAACATTTTCTTTATTCTTTGACGCTATTATTGTTTCTCCACACTCTTCGGCACATTTTTTTAATATCTTATCTGTTCCCTGATTTAAAAGGTAACAGGTATATGAACCCTCCTGAGGGTTTTTCTTTCTGTCGCATATTATTTCATACAAATCTTTAAAAACGTCTTGCATATTATTTCACCTCATCAACTATTGTATTAAAAAAACAAGTTCTGTTTCCTGTATGGCAGGCAGGACCATTTTGTTTTACTCTTACAAGCAATGTATCATCGTCGCAATCACCCTTTATGCTAACAACTTTTTGAGTGTGTCCCGACGTTTCACCTTTGTTCCACAGCTTTTGCCTTGAACGGCTAAAGAACCAAGTATATCCTGTTTCAACCGTTTTTTCCAGCGATTCCTTATTCATATAAGCAAGCATCAAAACTTCTCCGTCATTATCGTCAACTATAATTGCAGGAATAAGCTCGCTTTTTTTAAAAAACTTATCAAAGTCCATTTTAATTTTTCATCCTTTCGGAAATATCTTTATTCTTTGCACTCCAAAACCGCCTGTTTTAAGCTGAGTGTTCCCTTGTATATTGAACGACCGCAAATTGCTCCATAAAGTCCGCATTCTTTTAGGCTTTTTATATCGTTAATATCAGTTATTCCTCCGCTTGCAATAATATCACAGGAAACAGCACTGTCGAGTGCCTTTAATTGTTCAATATTAGGTCCGGAAAGCATACCATCCCTTGCAATGTCTGTAAAGATGATACACTTTACACCCACACTTTCCATCTGCCTTGCAAGGTCAATATAATCAACTGTACTTTCCTTTACCCAACCCTCGGCTGCTACTTTTCCGTTCTTTGCATCTATCCCAACAGCAATCTTATCTCCATACTTTTTAACAGCATCTATGACAAGCTGTTGATTTGACAGTGCAACAGAGCCTAAAATAACTCTGCTGATACCATTTTGAATATAAAAATCAATATCGTCCATTGTTCTTATACCGCCACCGACTTCAACCTTAAGCCCGCTCGTACTTGCAATGTCAGCTATTATCTCACTATTTACTCTTTTGCCTGCAAATGCACCATCAATGTCCACCGTATGTATCCACTTAGCACCTGCATCTTTAAAACTTTTAGCTGTTTGTATCGGGTCCTGTGCCACCTGTTCGGCTGTATTTATGTCGCCCTTACTAAGCCTTACACAAGTTGCATCTTTTATATCAATCGCAGGAAATATAATCATTTTTGCCTCCTGATTTTAAAGCGTTCCTTTTGTTGAAAGAACTGCTCCGTTTGTTTTAGCCACTGCCGCCTTAAGCGAATGTGCAAGTGCCTTGAAAAGTGCTTCTATCTGATGATGGGCATTGGTTCCATAAACAACGCTTGCGTGCAATGTTATGCCTGCATTATAAGCAAAAGCTCTAAAAAACTCTTCACAAAGGCAAGTGTCAAAATCCCCTACCTTTTCCTGCTCAAAGCTTGCAGAAAACACCAAGAACGGTCTACCACTTATATCTACAACTGCACAGGCAAGTGATTCATCCATTGGAATAAACATATTTCCGTAACGTGCTATCCCACTCTTATCCCCGAGTGCTTGTTCAAATGCAGAGCCGAGTACAATCCCGACATCTTCAACGGTATGATGCCCATCGACCTGCAAATCACCCTTTGCATCTATTTTTAAACCAAATCCACCGTGTACTGCAAAAGCTGTAAGCATATGGTCAAAAAAACCTATTCCTGTATTTATCTCAACATCTCCACCGTCAAGACAAAGCTCTATTTTTATTTTAGTTTCTTTGGTATTTCTTTCAACCTGTGCTGTTCTCAATATTATCCCACCTTATAAAATCTTTTTATCAGGTCAACAACCTGCCTGTTTTCATCTTCCGTACCTGCTGTTATTCTCAAATATCCATTCATATTACGGATTATTATTCCGTTTGATTTTAGGTATTCAAAAATATCTGTTGCCTCTTGTGTCTTTATAAACACAAAGTTTGTGTCAGATTCATACAACTTTATTTTTTGTGGTATCTGACTTTCAATCTTTTTAATTTCAGAATACAACATTTCCTTTGATTTTACAATAAGCTGTATTGACTGTTCAACATATTCCCTATTATCAAGCACAATGCTACCAATCGCCTGTGTTAATGAGTTTACATTGTACGGTGATTTGGCGGCTTTTATAATGTCTGTAAGCGTTTTATTTGCAACTGCAAAGCCAAGACGGACAGCTGCAAAGCCGAGTGCTTTTGAGCAGGTTTTTAAAATTATCAAGTTATTATAATCCTGCACGTTTGAAAGCAATGACTGATTCCAAAAATCCATATATGCCTCATCAAGAACAACAAGTGCATCTGTATTTTCAACAAGATTTAATATATCCTCTTTTTTAAAGCCGACAGATGTTGGATTGCAGGGATTTGAAAAGATAACCATTCGTGCTTTTTCTCTGCTTATTGTATCTACAAGCTTGTTAAAATCTACATTAAAATTTTCATCTTTAGAAAATTCAAAGCATTCACACTCAACAAGGCTTGAATAAAATTTATACATTGAAAAGTCCGGAGAAAGAGTTATTATCTTATCTCCTTTTTGCAAAAAGGCGGTCATAATAATCGAGATTATTTCATCTGAACCATTTCCGGCAACAACAAGCTCCTGCGGGATATTATAAAGCTTTGCAAACTTTTCACAAACATCTGTTGCAAGGCTGTTGGGATACCTGTTAAATTCAAAGTTTGAAATCACCTGTGCTATTTCTTCTTTCATACTTTGAGATGGAAATATAAAGGACTCGTTCGCATCAAGTCTTATCTTATAATCTCCGCATATTGGGTCATACGGCTTTAGGCTTTTTACCTTTTCATTTAATTGATATGCCATTTTTATGCCACCTTTTATTTTACATTCTGACTTTTATAGAGTTTGCGTGAGCATCAAGTCCCTCTGTTTGTGCAAGCTTTATTATATCGCTTCCTGCACTTTGAAGTGCCTGCTTTGTATAATAAATAAAGCTTGATTTTTTTATAAAGCTATCAACCGAAAGAGGTGAGAAAAATCGAGCAGTTCCACTTGTAGGAAGAACGTGGTTTGGACCTGCATAATAATCTCCCAGCGGTTCAGGCGAATAATCGCCAAGAAAAACCGAGCCTGCATTATCTGCTCTGCCAATATATTCAAGCGGATTTTTTATGCAAAGTTCAAGGTGCTCCGGTGCAAATTCATTTGCAAAATCCATCGCTTTATCAATATTATCGCATACAATTACAGCTCCAAAATCTTCAACGGATTTTCTTGCTATTTCTTCTCTTGGAAGTTCTGCAAGCTGTTTTTCTATTTCAATTACTGTTTTTTGTGCCATATCTTCGCTTGTTGTTATAAGTATCGAGCTTGCAAGCTTATCGTGCTCTGCCTGCGAAAGGAAATCAGCCGCCAAAAACTTGGGATTTGCTGTTTCGTCTGCAACAATCAATATTTCGCTCGGTCCTGCAATCATATCAATATCCACAGTTCCGTAAAGCTGTTTTTTGGCTGTTGCCACATAGATGTTTCCCGGACCTACAATTTTATCAACACGTGGTATTGTTTGAGTTCCGTAAGCAAGTGCAGCAACTGCCTGTGCTCCACCGACAAGAAAAACTCTATCAACCCCTGCAATAGCTGCAGCCGCAAGAATGTTGGGGTTTGCTGTTCCATCACTTGTTGGAGGCGTAACCATTATCAGCTCTTCTACTCCCGCTATTTTGGCAGGAATTGCATTCATAAGAACTGATGACGGATAAGCTGCTGTGCCACCCGGAACATATATTCCAACCCTTTTAAGACCTCTTATTCTCTGACCCATTATAACTCCGTTATCCTGAGTGTTAAGCCAGCTTTGTTGCTTTTGGCGTTCGTGAAAATTTCTTATATTTTCCGCAGCCTTATATAATGCCAAAACAAAATCTCGGTCGCATTTATCCACTGCACTTTCAATTTCCGTTCTCGGAACCTCAAGTTGTTCCGGAACCTTTCCGTCAAACTGAAGTGTATAGGCACGAACTGCATCGTCGCCCTCTTTTCTTACACTATATAAAATATCACTTACTGCTCCGTTTACCTGCCTGTCAATTTCGCTGCTACGAAGCTTCAGCTTCTGTATCATTTCTATTTCTGCACTTCCGTCTGCTCTTGTTATTGATAACATATATCCTCACCCTTTGCCTCTTCTATTTTGTTTAGAAGATTTTCAATCTCTTCACGTCTTAATTTCATACTTGCCATATTTACAATAACTCTTGCTGAAATATCCATAATGTATTCTATTACTTCAAGTCCGTTTTCCTTAAGTGTTGAGCCTGTTTCGACTATATCTACTATTGCATCCGAAAGTTCAAGCAATGGTGCAAGCTCAACAGAACCCTCGATTTTTATTATTTTTACGTCCATTCCCTTACTCTCAAAGAACTTACGTGTTATATTTGGATACTTTGTTGCAATGCACTTTACATTGTAACCGCTCCAAAAATCCGTTCCTGCCTTTGTTGCAAGGGCAAACTTACATTTTCCAAAGCCCAAATCCATAACCTCATAAAAGCTACGTTCACTCTCCGAAATAGTATCTTTGCCTACAATTCCTATATCGCAAACGCCGTGTTCAACGTATGTAATTACATCTGCTGCCTTTGCAAGAACAACCTCATAATCAGAAACAGGAAGAACAAGTCTGCGTCCTTTATTTTTAAGCTCTGTGCAGTCAAGTCCAACAGACTCAAACATCTTTATACTGTTTTTTTCAAGTCTGCCTTTTGTCATTGCAATTCTAATTGGTCGCATTATGCTCACTCCTCAATTCTTTTCTTCAATTATCTTATCCTTTGTTACAAGTACAAATCTCTTTATGCCCTTTTGCATTGCATATTTTCTCGACTCATCTTCTGTATCAAAGACACTGTTTTCACATATAAATCCTTTTTCGTTAAGCTCTGCAATATATTTTAATGCCTTTACTTCGCAACCGTCATTGCCGTAAACAAGGATGTCGGCAGGTCTTGGTCGCCTTACTTCTCCACTTGAAAGCATTGCATTTGCAAGTGAATCAACATCTATTCCAAAGCCGGTTGCCTCGAGTGGATTTCCGAATTCGCCTATAAGTTTATCGTATCTTCCTCCGGAAAGGACTGTAACACCTGAACCCTCAATATAGCCTCTGAATACAACTCCTGTATAATAGTTACTTCTATGTACAAGTCCTAAATCAATATTTACTTTATCGTTTAAGCCTAAGTCTGAGATTTTATTAAACAAATTTCTTAAATAGTCAAGCGATTTTCTTGCACTTTCGCTTTTGCAAAGCTGTTCTGCCTTATCAATTACTTCTAATCCACCAAAAAGTCGAGGAAGCATTTTTATTACTTTTGTTGTTTCATTGCTCTCAAGTTTATCTATAACATCGTTAAGTGCAGCATAGTTTTTTGACTCTATAAGAGAGCTTATAAGTTCCCTTGTTTCATCGTCAACATCAAGGCTTTCTGAAAGTGCCTTAAAAAATCCTGCGTGTCCTATTTCTATTCTGTAATCCTTTACTCCACATTTTTCCAAAGCGTCAACAGCTGTTATAAAAATCTCTAAATCTGCTCTTATGCCCTGTGTTCCTATAAGCTCAATTCCACTTTGAGCAACCTCATCGTTAAACCCCGTAAGTGTTGGACTTTGCCTGAACACCTTTTGTGTATAATAGAGTCTTATGGGAAGTTTCATCTCTTTTAATCTTGTTGCAACAACTCTTGCTATCGGAAGAGTATTGTCAGGTCGCATAACCATAAGCCTGCCCTGTGAATCCGTAAGCTTATACATAGACTCTGGCATTATTCCTGCACTCTCTCGGTCAAAAACGTCAAAGAACTCAATGCTCGGAGTAATAATTCTGTTGTATCCTCTCGACCTAAACAATGCAGAAAGCTTAGATTCCACAATTTTTCTTGCACTGCACTCTTCAAAAAGCAAATCTCTTGTACCCTCCGGGGTAACTTTTGCATACTTTTTCATATTACTCCTCCTCAACTTTTGTTTGCACTTTGCAAATAATAATCAGCCTAAAATATTAGCACTCACTGAAATACAAACTTAACTTTCTTTACAAAGCAATTAAAATATATACTCAAATTTTAGCGTCTTGTTATTAGTATAAAAAAACGGCACATTGCAATAGCAACGTGCCGTCGCTTTAGCGTGCTACTATGATAACATAATAAATTAGCTAAGTCAACAGATAATTTTATTTTTTAAAATAAAGACATTTGACTGCTTTCGGGTATTCCGTCAAGAGCGCCAACTTCTTTTAAAGAGGTAGTAACACTGCTTGAAATACCTGCTCTTCTTTGCAAATCGTCAATAGAAATATATTCACCCTCACCGTCATCTTTAGCCGCAGCAAGAGAACGAGCAGCATTTTCTCCAAGCCCCTTTATGGATGAAAAAGCAAGTCTTATCTTACCGTCTTCAATCTTATAAACCGAAGCATCTGATTTATACAAATCAACTCCCAAAAACTCAATACCCCTTGCAAGCATTTCATTAACAACTTGAAGGCTTGTAAACTCGGACTGTTCCTTTGCAGTTGCTTCTTTTCCCTTTGCGGTTATGGAGTGCATTTTTGCCTTGACGTAATCTCTGCCTGACACAATTGAAACTGCGTCTAAATCTCCTCCACGAACAGTTAAAAACGCTGCATAGTATTCAATCGGTTTATATATTTTATACCATCCAAGCCTTAATGCAGCACTGACATAAGCCGCAGCATGAGCCTTAGGGAACATATATTTTATCTTCATACAGGAATCAATATACCAATCAGGAACACCGTGTTCACGCATTGCAGCTTTATGCTCATCTGTAAGCAATTTGGTAGACTTACCCTTACGGACAATCTCCATTATCTTAAACGCCATACTCGGCTCGACGCCCTTATGCATAAGGTATACCATTATACTATCACGAGTTCCGATAACATTTGAAATTGTACAGGTCTTGTTTTTTATAAGTTCCTGTGCATTTCCAAGCCAAACGTCGGTACCATGAGAAAGACCTGAAATCTGTATAAGGTCTGAAAAGTTTTTAGGCTGTGATTCAAGAAGCATTTGACGAACAAACGGAGTTCCCATTTCAGGCATTGAAAGAGTTCCTGTTTCACAGTCTATGTCCTCAGCGGACACACCAAGAGGTGCAGTACTTGTAAAGAGTTCAATTATTTTAGGGTCGCATATATCAACATCCATAACAGGAATTCCTGTATAATCCTCAAGATATTTATAAAGTGTCGGAACATCGTGTCCGAGGTTATCAAGTTTGAGTATTGTGTCGTGTAGAGCATGGAAGTCGAAATGTGTGGTCATCATACCCTTTTCTGCATCATCAGCAGGAAACTGAACAGGCGTAAAATCTTCTGCTTCAAAATCATTAGGAACAATAACCATTCCACCTGGATGCTGACCGGTTGTTCTTTTAACTCCGGTACAGCCGATTGTAAGCCTGTCAATCTCGGCATTCGGAACTGTCATTCCCCTTGCCTCAAGATATTTTTTTACAAATCCATAAGCTGTTTTATCTGCAACGGTTGAAACTGTACCCGCTTTAAAAACGTGTGTTTGACCGAACAATTCAACTGTATACTGATGAGCCCTTGACTGATATTCTCCTGAAAAGTTAAGGTCTATATCAGGTGCTTTATCTCCGTCAAATCCAAGGAATGTTTCAAACGGAATGTCGTGTCCATCTCTTAAAAGAGTTGTTCCGCAATGCGGACAATCCTTAGGAGGCAAGTCATATCCCGAGCCTACTTCACCCTCAGTAAAGAATTCTGTAAACAGACAATTAGGACAGCGATAGTGAGGCGCAAGAGGATTAACCTCTGATATTCCCGCAGCATTTGCAACAAAAGATGAACCAACAGAACCTCTTGAACCAACCAGATAGCCGTGGTCCTCCGAGTTTTTAACAAGCTTCTGTGCAATTATGTACAAGACGGCAAATCCGTTTTTAATTATAGATGAAAGCTCTTTTTCAAGCCTTGTTGCAACATATTCAGGAACAGGGTCCCCGTACATCTTTTTTGTACGTTCCCAGCAGATTGTTCTGAGTTCTTCCTCTGCACCGTCAATACTCGGAGGGAAATTGCCCTTAGGTATAGGTCTTACCTGCTCAACCATATCGGCAATTTTATTTGGATTTTCAACAACCACTTCAAAGGCTGCTTCTTCTCCTAAATATTTAAACTCATCAAGCATTTCCTGAGTTGTTCTGAAAAACAACGGTGCTTGCTGGTCTGCATCCTGAAATCCTTGACCTGTCATAAGAATTGCTCTGAAAATCGCATCCCTTTCGTCCATAAAATGAACGTCTCCCGTTGCAACGACAGGCTTATTTTGTTTGTCTGCAATAGCAATAATCTTTCTGTTTATATCCTCAAGCTCTTTAACGCTGGAAACTGTTCCATTACGAATCATAAAGGCATTGTTTCCATTAGGCTGTATCTCTAAATAGTCGTAGAATGAAGCAATTTCAAGTATTTTCTCTTCACTTTCGCCATTCATAATTGCTCTGTAAAGCTCTCCTGCTTCACAGGCACTTCCGATAATTAATCCCTCTCTATACTTAACAAGCTCACTTTTAAGGGTTATTGGATGCCTATAAAAATTCTTTGTGTGTGCAGTTGAAACAAGTTTATAAAGATTTTTTAATCCAACTTCATTTTTTACAAGTATTATCTGGTGATACGACCTAACCTTTTTAGCTTTCATAAGCTCTGCAAGCGAATGCTCATTAAAATCCAGATTCGTGTCATCAACAAAATATGCTTCAACGCCGTAAATAAGCTTAATTCCGTACTGCTCACAGGCATTCATTGCTTCAGGATATGCCTGAAGCACGCCGTGGTCGGTTACGGCAACAGCCGGATGTCCATAATCAAAAGCACGTTTTACAAGGTCTTTAGCACTTGTCATTCCATCCATTGCAGACATCTTTGTATGCATATGAAGCTCAACACGTTTTTTAGGAGCATCATCTGTCTTTTTTGCTTTTTTAACTTTTGCAATTGCTTTTGCTTCTAATATATATTCCTTTTTATAGCTATCATATATTACATTGCCACGAACGATAACAGTAAGTCCGTTTGCAATCTCATTTAAAAAGCTCTTGGTATTTTCTGCTCTTTCAAAAATTTTCACGCTATAAGAGCTTGTGTAATCTGTTATATTAAAGTTGATTATTTTACTTCTTTTATCCCTTGTATCTCTTACATCAAGTCCGAATACATCTCCCCAAACAACAACCATTCCATCGTCATATTTGATTTCGTTTATTGGTTTTGGGTGCTTTCGGATTGCGTCTCCCCATATCATTTTAGCTGTTTCAAAATAAAGTGGTAAATCTCCAATCATCTCGTGTGGACGATTTTCATTTTCAATCTCTGCTGTTTTATACTTTTTCTCTTTTGCAGTTTGTTCAGCCTCTTTTTGCATATCTTTAACGAACTTTGCATCAGCATCGACCTCTGTTTTGCCATCAAACTCAACCGAATACTGCTTACCATATTTTTTTAATATGTATTTGCTGATAAACTCATCTGCAAAATTAGCCTTTAAAATATCTGCTCCACCGTGGGTAAGATTTATTATAATCTTATTTTCCTCTTCTACGAACTCTGCATCTTCTAAAAAGCCATTTGCAACCGGAATTTTTCTTTTTAATTGAGCAATTATACTCGGTATCTCTTCAAAAGAAAATTCGCTTGTTTCATTTGCACTTAAGATTTCAAAGTTAATATTTGAAATCTTAAAAGCACTTTTAATCTCTGCTTTTAAACTATCAAGCAGAGATTGTTCTATTTCATTTTCAATATTTAGTTTAGCTGTTATTTCTCTTCTCTGCTTGTCCACTTTCACATCATCAATATGTACCTGCATCAACGTGCAATATTTTTGATTATCTATGAACTTGCCAAACAGTTCTCCTATTGTTGTGCCGTTCAATTATTAAATATCCTCTCAATCTATTATAGCTTATCAATCTCATTCATAAGCTCGTCAACAAGCTTAGATTCATCTACCTTACGCAAAATTTCACCGTGTTTAAAGATAAGTCCTTCTCCGTTGCCACCGGCAATTCCTATATCCGCCTGGCTTGCTTCTCCGGGACCATTTACAACGCATCCCATAACAGCCACAACAATTGGTTTTTTACAATCTCTAAGCCTTTGCTCAACTTCATTTGCTATTGAAATAAGGTCAATTTTTGTTCTTCCGCAAGTTGGACACGAAATTATTCTCGGACAGTCTGTTTTTATATCAGCCGCTTTTAAAATATCCATTCCGGCATAAACTTCTTTAACAGGGTTATCGGTAATGGAAACTCGTATTGTATCTCCTATACCGTCAAGAAGAAGAGAGCCTATTCCCATACTTGACTTTATAATTCCCATTCGTTCTGTGCCTGCTTCCGTTACTCCCAAGTGCAACGGATAATCGCACTGCTCGGCAACGAGCCTGTAAGCCTTAACCATATTTTGAACATTTGAGGATTTTATTGAAATTACAATATCATTAAAATCAAACTTTTCCAAAATACGAACGTGATTCATTGCACTTTCAGCCATAGCCTGAGGAGTTGGTCCACCGTATTTTGCAAGCAATTCCTTTTCAACAGAGCCTGAATTTACTCCAATTCTTATAGGTATACCTTTTTCTCTGCAAGATGATGCAACAGCTT
This sequence comes from uncultured Eubacteriales bacterium, assembly GCA_964394885.1. Taxonomy (GTDB): domain Bacteria; phylum Bacillota; class Clostridia; order Oscillospirales; family Acutalibacteraceae; genus RZYX01. Next base: position 11,481 of record CAYMZO010000010.1, read on the forward strand.
TTACACGGTCATCAGAGCCGATGTTGCCGGGGTTTATTCTTATTTTATCAATACCTGCCGCAGCACATTCAAGAGCTATTTTATAGTCAAAATGAATGTCTGCAACTATTGGAACTGTTACAGCTTCTTTAAGTGCAGATACAAGCTTTACTGCCTCCAAATTTGGGACAGATGTACGTATAATCTGGCAACCTGCATCTTGCAATTCCTTTGCCTGAATAACGTTTGCCTGCACATCTTCTGCCGGTTTATTAAGCATTGACTGTATACTAATCGGAGAATCTCCACCGATTTTTACATTTCCTGCCGTAACGATACGGCTTTTACGTCTACTTATCAAGCAACTCACCTCGTAAATATATTTATTATATCATTAAACGTTATAACCACCATAAGAACAAGCAATAAAACTATACCTATGCTATGCACAACTGCTTCATATTTCTGTGGTACAGGTTTTCTTCTTATGCCCTCGATGATTACAAAGAAAAGTCGTCCTCCGTCAAGAGCAGGAAGTGGCAAAAGATTAAATATTCCAACATTTATTGTAATAAATGCAAGCAGAGTTAAAATGCCCGAATAATCTGTTTTGGTTGCCTGAGATGCAGTATCTGCTATGACCTCCATTGTGCCGATTGGTCCCGAAAGTTCATTAAGACTAAACTGCATAGTAACTATATCAAACAGGCTAAGCCAAACCATTCTTGCTATTGAAAGTGATTCGAGGAATGAATACTTCAAAACAGAGCCGAAAGTCTTTTCTATTCCTACAATTTTAAAATCATAAATAACTGCCTTTATGCCCTCAATATCCTGCGTCTTAAACTTTACGCTATTGAGATTTTTTATTTTGCCATCACGTTCAACCGTAAAGTCTATTATTGCATCTTTATCACGCATCATAAAGAAGTTTATATCATAAGTGGTATATACTTTATTTCCGTTTATCTCTTTGATTTTATCCCCGACCTGCAAACCATACTGCTGACTTTGAGGATTTTCTCCAACGAATTGAGCTATCTTCGGAACACCTATTTTACTGTCAGCTGTGGATATTATGATTGCCATTAAAACTATTCCGAGAATAAGGTTCAGCAATGCTCCCGCAGATATGATTATGGCTTTTTTCCAAGGCTTTTGACGATTAAAAGCATTTTCGTGCTCACTTTCTTCGTCCTCACCCTCCATACTTACATATCCACCAATCGGAAAAAGTCTTACGGAATACTGAGTTTCACCTTTGCCGAATTTAAAAAGCACAGGTCCCATTCCGATTGCAAATTCATTTACCTTAACCTTGAATATTTTAGCAAATGTAAAATGACCCAACTCGTGTATCATTATTATTAAGCCAAAGAAAAGTATTGCGACCAAAAACGGCCACACGTTACTCCATATTGTGCCAATACTAAGCAAATTTAATATTGTTACCACCTCTGATTAAAGCTGTTATATCATCAGATAAAGCAAAGCTGATCTCCGATTTTACTCATTACAAAATCTCTTGCAATTCTGTCTGCTGCAAGCACATCGGAAAGAGTATAATTTTCAATGTTTTCTGTTTTTTCCATAGCTTCTCCAACAAGCTCTCCGATTTGCAAAAACTTAATTCTACCCTGACGGAACATTGCATTTGCCTGCTCGTTTGCAGAGTTCGCAGTTGCAGGATAAAGTCCTCCTCTTTTGATTGCATCTTTACAAATAGAAAGGCAGTCAAATGTTTCATAGTCAGGTTTTGCAAAAGAAAGTGTGCTAAGCTTTGCAAGGTCAAGCTGTTCCACCGGAGATTCAAATCTCTGTGGATATGTTAAAGCGTATTGAATTGGAATTCTCATATCAGGAAGTCCAAGCTGTGCAATCACAGAATTGTCGTCATATTCAATCATTGAGTGTATTATGCTCTCTCTATGGACTAAGACATCAATTTTATCAACCGGTACAGAGAACAACCACGCTGCCTCAATTATTTCAAGACCCTTATTCATCATTGTTGCAGAATCTATTGTTATTTTTGCACCCATACTCCAGTTAGGATGATTAAGTGCCTGTTCCACGGTTACGTCTTCAAGCTCTGCTCTGGTTTTTCCAAAGAAAGGTCCACCGGATGCAGTTAATATAATTCTTTTTAATGCTTTATTTGATGGCTTACCCTGAAGGCACTGAAAAATAGCAGAGTGTTCACTGTCCACAGGATAGATGCTGACGCCCTTTTGCCTTGCTTTTTCAACAACAAGCTTTCCACCGGCAACAAGGGTTTCTTTATTTGCAAGAGCAATGTCCTTACCCTCTTCTATTGCGTCAAGAGTTGGAAGGAGGCCTGCCATACCTACAATAGAGTTAAGAACAACATCTGTATCTTTTTCTCTTGCACACTCGCAAATACCCTGTATTCCTCCAAGCACCTTTGTACCTGTATCCGAAACTCTTACTGCCAAATCTTTTGCTGCCTCTTCATCTACAAGAGCTGCAAGTTTTGGTTTAAATTCTCTTATTTGCATTTCAAGCTCTTTCGTGCTACTTGATGCAGTAAGAGCTGTAACCTCAAAGCCACATTTCTTTGCGACCTCAAGAGCCTGAGTTCCTATTGAACCTGTACTTCCGAGTATTGAGAGCTTCTTGTTCATTATTATGACCATTCCTTCCTGAGATACAAACAATTTAACTTATTAATTAAACTCTAAAGAATATTTATAATCTCAATTAAAAGCAATTTATTATTGTAATTACAACATATAAAATAGGCATTACAAAAACACAACTGTCAAACCTATCCATTATTCCGCCGTGTCCCGGAATAAGCTTTCCGTAGTCCTTTGCACCGTAGTTCCTTTTTATTACAGATGCAATTAAATCACCGCACATACTTGCTCCCGAAAGAACAATTGATATTGGTGCAAACATTAAGTAACTGATTTGTTCTGCGTCAAAAACATAAGTATTAAACAGATAAAGAATTAACATATTCAGTGCAAGGCAACCCACTACACCGCCCACTGCACCTTCAACAGATTTCTTAGGACTTATTACAGGTGTCATTTTATGCTTTCCGAATTTAACACCAACAAAATATGCACAAGTGTCTGTAAGCCACGAACAGCTAACGCCCATTAAAACAAAGAAAAGTGCGTGCTCTTTATTTATGCTTTGAGGATACATTTTGTACAAATCACGAACAAGTACAAAAGTTGAAAAACAAAAAGAAACAAACACTGACGAGTATATTGCAACTGCAATATGTTCAAATTTTGTATTTTCGTGGTTTGCAAGCATTATTATAAGCAATGCAAAAATGTAAATTAAGATTGCAATTCCAAAAGGTATTTTGAAGCCATATTCAATGTACAGCGGTACTAAAAAAGAAAATGCTACTGAAAGTGCAATTACTTCCTTATTTTTTACATTTGCAACTCTTAATATTTCAAAGCAGGCAATTGCTGAAAGCAAGCTAAAGAATACACCGAAAACAGGTGTATATATTCCCCAGAAAACAAGTACCATAACAATTAATAGTACGGCTCCTGAAATTACTCTTTCCTTCATATTAAACTACTCCTTAAATATGAATAACTATTCCACACTAATGTTTATGATTATACAGAACCAAAGCTCCTATTTCTTTTTGCATAGCTTAAAAGTGCTTCATCAAAATCGTCTGTTGTAAAGTCCGGCCAAGGAATATTGGAAAACCAAAGCTCAGAATATGCTGACTGCCAAGTCAAAAAGTTTGAAAGCCTGCATTCGCCACTCGGTCTTATTATTAAATCCGGGTCAGGCAATCCTGCCGTGTAAAGGTATCTTTCAAAATCTTTTTCAGAAATTTTATTAGGGTCAATTAAACCTTGTGCGGATTTTTTTGCAAGTTCACGAACACTGTTCATAATTTCTTGCCTTCCACCATAGTTTATTGCAATATTTATAACAGTTCTTGTATTCTCTTGTATTTCCTGCTCAGTTTCGTCCATTAAATTAACAAGTTCCTTAGGTATTGCTCCCGTATCTCCTATAAATCTAAGACAAAAACCACGCTTTTCATTCTTTGCTCTTGAGTCCTCTGCAATTAGAAGATATTCTTGAAAAATTTGCATTAAGGTGTCTATTTCGTCAACCGGTCTCTTCCAGTTCTCGGTTGAGAAAGCATAAAAGGTAACATAAGGAATACCGATTTTATATGCGTATTCGCTGATAGCCTTGAAAACTTTTGCACCTTTTTTATGCCCTTCGGTTCTTGGCATTCCCTGTTTTTTTGCCCAACGTCCATTTCCATCCATAATAATGCCAACGTGCCTTGGCAGATATTTTTTATCCGGTAATCTCGGCAACTAAAATGCCCCCTTGAAAAACTTTGTCTATTTTGCAATTAAGGCGGGACAACGCCCGCCCAATTTAATATTATGTTCCTTAAATTTCAAGAATTTCCTTTTCTTTTGAAGCAAGTGCATCGTCTACATTTTTAATGTATTTGTCTGTTATTTTCTGCAACTTAGCTTCACCGTTTTTAAGGTCATCTTCTGTTATTTCTGCATTTTTCTTCATTGTTTTAAGCTTTTCTATACAATCTCTTCTTATCGAGCGGACTGTAATCTTTGCATCCTCTGCTCTTTTTGAAATTTCTTTAACAATTTCTTTTCTTCTGTCCTCAGTAAGTTGAGGGAACATAAGGCGAATAACCTTGCCATCATTTTGAGGATTAATTCCTATGTCAGCTATTTGGATTGCTTTTTCAATAGGATGTAGTGTTGAAATATCCCAAGGCTGAATCACAAGAATTCTTGCTTCTGCAACTGATACTGCAGCAAGCTGATTGATTGGTGTCGGTGTTCCGTAGTAATCGACCAAAATTTTATCAAGAACATTGGCATTTGCTCTGCCTGCTCTTACAGCTGCATAATCATTTTTTAATGCAGATATTGATTTTTCCATTTTTTCAGTAGCTGTGTTAAATACTGTTTCCATAAATATAGCCTTCCCTTCAGTATTGTTAATATTATTTTTAGTTACTCTGTAACGATTGTTCCGACATTTTCTCCACAAACAGCACGAACAATATTCTGTGGGTCATTGAGATTAAACACCAAAATTGGTATTTGATTATCTCTGCAAAGAGATGCTGCTGTACTATCCATTACTTTTAATCCATTTTTAAGAATTTCAGTATGGGTTATTTTGTCATACTTTACTGCATCCTCAAATTTATTAGGGTCTTTATTATAAATTCCGTCAACATTTGTTGCTTTGAAAATTATGTTTGCATCAATCTCCGCAGCTCTTAATGCAGCCGCTGTATCTGTTGTAAAATAAGGATTTCCTGTTCCACAACCAAAAATTACGATTCTGCCTTTTTCAAAATGACGTGTAGCTCTGCTACGAATGTACGGCTCTGCAATCTGCTGCATTGCAATTGCGGTTTGTACTCTTGCCGGAACATCAAGCTGTTCAAATGCATCTGCCAAAGCAAGAGAATTCATAACAGTTGCAAGCATTCCAATATGGTCTGCTCTTGTTCTGTCCATATTTCCGCTTGAACGTCCTCTCCAGAAGTTTCCTCCGCCTACAACTATGCCAATTTGAACGCCCATTTCATAGCATTCTTTTATTGAAGAACAGATTTTAACAACTGTGTTAAAGTCTATTCCGCTTCCTTTTTCTCCTGCAAGTACTTCTCCGCTGAGTTTAAGTAAAATTCTCTTATATACTGGTTCCATATTTAATTCCATTCCACCGCCGTGCACGGATAAAAATATATTGATTGCACCACACGGAAAGACTTAGTGCAAACGTATTTAATTTTCACAAATTCACTTCTATATTTTACTTCATATTGTATTTTATGTAAATAGTTATAAATTAATTATTTTTATATTAATTTGGTTTATTTTGTTTTGGATATCAATAAATTTGGGTGAAATAATATTATTGCAAGCCATTAATAATTAGTGGTTGCATTCATTAAAAAGAGGTGAAAACACATGGAGCCAAACAGACAAAACAACGAGATGAAAAATAATAATTATCAATCTCAAGTTCAGCAGAACGCAGGCTCTGCAAAGCAAGCGAGCAAAAAGCAGAAAAAGCAGAAAAACAAGAATGCTAACAACAACAGTTCAGACAACTATTTAGATAATTATTAATCTCAAATTTAATGTAAATCAAGACTTGTATTTTTAATTCTTGATTAACCCCTTTTTATAAAAGAGTCTTCCTTATATTAAAGGAAGGCTCTTTTCCTAATTTTTTAACATTTATTTGTTACTGTCTTTCAAAACAAACAACTCGTTTGCCGAAACATCAGGATGCGTATATTGATTTTTATCATTAATTTTTATAAATCCTGCCTTTATGCTATGAGTAGGACACCAATGAAGGCACGCAAAACAATTTGTGCAATTCGGACCTATTTTAATTTTATCTCCAACTTTAACTATGTTCTGCATAGGACATATATTTATGCAAATACCGCAATCTGTACAAGTCTTTTTATTCACCTTTTTACTGCTTATACCTACGACGCCTTTAAGTGATGCCCACTGCATTTTACTTGTTTTTCCAAGAAAATTATCAACAGGAAAAACATTTTTTCTTTCTTCATCAATAATATTGATTACTTCGGAAACTAAACGCTTTTCATTTTCAAGAGCCGATTTTGTGTCCTCTGGCTTAGGGTTGGTTATTACGCTATTATCGGGCATCATAAGAAGCTCTCCAAAGCTTAGGCACATCTCGTTATACTTTAGCATTTTATCCAATGTTTCAAAAGCGATTCCGACTGTACCACCGCTAACAGCAAGTGCCCAAATATACTTGCCTCTTACTATAACTTTTTCTAAAAACTGTTTAACTATAAGCGGAAGATCACCGCAATAGACAGGAAAAACAAACCCGATTTTATCGTCGTTTATACTTTTACCTTCAAAATTTGCCATTGAAATAAGTTCAGCACCTTGATGCTCGGCAATCTTTTTTGCAATATGATAATTGTTCCCTGTTCC
>CAYMZO010000011.1:0-17941 GCA_964394885.1 uncultured Eubacteriales bacterium
AAGTGCAAACAAGAAATATAGAATTACGGATACCGTAACAAAAATTTTATTTTTCATATTTATTCACCTTTACCATAATCAATCAAGGAAATCTTTAAGCTTTTTGCTACGGCTTGGATGACGAAGCTTGCGGAGTGCCTTTGCCTCTATCTGACGAATACGCTCACGAGTAACATTAAACTCTTTTCCAACTTCTTCAAGTGTTCTCGGATGACCGTCTTCAAGCCCAAATCTAAGAGAAAGAACCTTTTCTTCTCTTGGAGTCAGAGTTTTTAAGACATCACCAAGCTGCTCTTTAAGAAGGAGCATTGAAGCTGCATCTGCCGGTGCAAGTGCATCATCATCCGGAATGAAATCCCCAAGATGACTATCCTCTTCCTCACCAATCGGAGTTTCAAGTGAAACAGGTTCTTGTGCAACTCTTAAGATTTCTCTTACCTTTTCAACCGGCATATCAATCTCAGCTGCAATTTCTTCTGCGGTTGGATCTCTGCCATTCTTATGAAGAAGCAAGCTGTTTGTCTTTTTAACTTTGTTTATGGTTTCAACCATATGAACAGGAATACGGATTGTTCTTGCCTGGTCAGCGATAGCTCTTGTTATTGCCTGTCTTATCCACCAAGTTGCATAGGTAGAGAACTTAAATCCCTTTGTATAATCAAACTTATCAACTGCTTTAATCAAGCCGAGATTTCCTTCTTGAATAAGGTCAAGAAACTGCATTCCTCTTCCGACATATCTCTTTGCAATACTTACAACCAAACGAAGGTTTGCCTCTGCAAGTCTTTGCTTTGCATACTCATCGTCATCTGCAATTCGAATGGCAAGCTCGATTTCCTCTTCCGGTGTTAAAAGTGGAACTCTTCCTATCTCTTTAAGATAAACCTTAACCGGGTCATCCATTGCGATATTCTTTGAAGTCTCCACAGCTCCAAGCTCTGCAGCCTTTGGCATCTCTATGTCAAGGTTAAGGCTTTCGAGTGCTGCATCGCCAAGGTCATCAATAATTTCGATATTGTTGCTCTCAATAGTGTCATAAAGCTTATCAAGCTCTTCAATATCCAAATCCATTTCTACGATTGCCATATCAATTTCATTGGTGGTTAATCGACCGCTTGCTTTACCCTTGTCGATTAAGACTTTTATTGCTGATTTCTTTTCTGTTATTTCCATACTTTATAGTCTCCCTCTTACACATCCTATGTATTTTTATTAAATAGTTTTAAAAATTCATCATCACTCAAATTTGAAGGATTAATATTCTTAATGCTATTTTTTTCCTGTTTTAATACTTTTATACAATCATCGCATTCAGCGAGTGTATTGCTTATATTTTTTGAGTCAATTCCCATCTTCACTATTCTGCTCATTTCCTGGGGTGAAAAATCACTTGAAAGAAACATAGAGTCAATTGTTAAACCATTCTTTATTCTTTCTGAAATAACCTCAAATACTCTTTGATTAAAGTCGGTAACAAAATCTTCCGATGAGATTTTATCTTCTATTTTTTTGAAAAAGTCCGGATTTGACAGCAAAGTTGAAATAAGAAGCTCCTCTGCCTTTGCAGCTTTAATATTGTCGGGCCGCTGAGGATTTATTGCATCTTTAACAGGCACAATTTCATCCTTAAGCTTTGCAAAGCTTACTTTTTCAGTTTTCCTTTGCTCTTTCTTTTTATTCTCATTAATTTGCAACATAATTGCTTCTTTGCTTACATTAAGCTCTTCAGACAGCCTTGATGCATAAATATCAATTTCGATTGGACTGCGAAGTCTTGCTAAAATTGCTGTTGCATCCTTAAGAAAATTAAGCTTTCCATCAGATGTCTCGATATCATATTGTGCCCGTTTTTCGAGCAATTTATATTCAATATCGTTAGCTGCACCGTCTATAAGGGAACGAAAACGTTCCGGACCATATTTTTTTATAATTTCATCAGGGTCCTTACCACCCTCAAAGGTTAATGCTCTTATTCTAAGCCCTGTTCTTTCAAACTTTGAAATCGCCTTTTGCATAGCCTTTTTTCCTGCCTCATCAGAATCATACGCAAGAACAACCTCTTCACAATATCTTGAAACAAGTCTTACCTGCTCATCCGTAAGTGCTGTGCCAAGACCTGCAACCGAATTTGTAAAGCCTGCCTGATGAAGAGCTATTACATCCATATATCCTTCTGCAAGTATAAGTTTGCGAGCATTGCCATTCTTTGCAAAATTCAGTGCAAACAAGGCTTGGCTTTTTTTATAAATCAGAGTGTCTGATGTGTTTACATATTTAGGCTTTGAATCATCAAGGACTCTGCCTCCAAATGCAATTATATTGCCTCTTAAGTCAATAATCGGAACTATTGCTCTATGCCTAAAATTATCATAGTAGTTTGTCTTGTCGCCCTTTACACTTTTCTTTGCAAGGTCTGCTTCATAAAGCTCACTTTTGGAATAGCCTTTTTTTGCCATATAATTTATAAGCTCGTGCCATTCATCAGGTGCATATCCAAGACCAAAGTGGCGAATTGTCTGCATTGTCAATCCTCTTGAAAGAAAGTATTCAAGCCCTTCCTTACCGTTTGGACCAAGCATATAGTTATGGAAAAATCGTGCCGCCTCTTTATTTATTTCAAGCATTCTTCTTCGCTTTTTATTTATTGTATCATCGTAATTATCCTCAGGCATATTAAGACCCGCTCGTTCGGCAAGCATACGAACCGATTCGATATAATCGAGATTTTCAATCTCTCTTATAAAAGTTATTGCATCTCCACCTTTGCCACAACCAAAGCAATAATAGGATTGTGTGTCTGAATACACGGTAAAAGACGGAGTCTTTTCGCTATGAAAAGGACAAAGTGCTTTGGACAGCCTGCCTTGCCTTTTGAGCTCAACATATTGGCCTATAAGCTCATCAATATCCGTACGCATTCTAACTTCATTTAAGAACTCTTCACTAATAGCCAAATTGTTTCACTCCCTTTCACAACGCAAAAGCTATTGAGTTTTATGCCCAAGATTCAGGTATGAAAAGCTCTTTAAAAACAGCAAGTGCATATATATCCGACATACCTGCAATATAGTCGCAAGCAGCCCTTTGTGCACCCTCTGTTTTACATATAACTCTATACTCCTCCGGCATCTTTTCAGGATTATCTTTAAAAAATATATACATTCTTTGCAGAATATTCATTGCCTTTCCTTCTTCACCCTTACAAATGGGGTTTTTGTATACGTTTGCATACATAAAGGAATGAAGTTCGTCAAATGCCTGCTGAATAGGCTCTGACATTCTGATGTCGTCGCTACTGTTTTGTATTGTTGACATTACAAGTGTGGTTATCCTCTTGCTTTTTTTGTCGCCAAGAACACTTGTCATACTTTTTGGAATATCCTCTTCATTAAAAAGACCCGCTCTAATTGCATCGTCAATATCGTGGTTGATGTACGCTATCTTATCTGCAAGTTTTACAATTCTACCCTCAAGGGTTTCGGCAGGCGTTCCTGTTGTATGGCATAAAATTCCGTTTCTGACTTCGTATGTAAGGTTAAGTCCGTTTCCGTCTTTTTCAAGCCTATCAACAACTCTTAAGCTTTGCTCATAATGCTTAAATCCACCCGGATAAACACTGTCTAAAGCTCTTTCCCCTGCGTGTCCAAAAGGTGTGTGTCCTAAATCGTGTCCAAGTGCAATCGCTTCGGTTAAATCCTCATTAAGCATTAATCCTCTGGCGATAGTTCTTGCAATCTGAGAAACCTCAAGGGTATGTGTAAGTCTGGTTCTATAATGGTCTCCTTCCGGTGCAAGAAAGACCTGCGTTTTATGCTTAAGGCGTCTGAATGCATTGCAATGAATTATTCTATCTCTATCTCGCTGAAAAGCTGTACGTATTTCGCACTCTTCTTCGGGCAACTGTCTGCCCTTTGTATTTTTACACAGCATTGCTTTTTCAGACAATGTCTGTTCTTCAATTTCCAGTGTACGTTCCCTTATACTTTCCACTTCAGACACCCCCTCTATTTATATTATACGACGAAGAAAGTAAAAACCCTTTATTTTTCTCTTCTAAGAATTGAACCCTCTTCAATATCAAGATTGCATAAAAAAGAAGCAGTCATCATTGGATGTGGTGCAGAATCTATTTTTGCTCCTGTATTATCTCTTAAATCTTCAACCTTTATTTTATACGGTTTTTTACTCGGAGATAGAACCTCAAGCTCGTCTCCATCGCAAAATTTATTTCTCTGTTCTACTGTCAAACGCTCTCCATCACTTGAAATTACGTTTGCAATAAGGTCCCACTCTCTTTTATATATTCCATCGTAAAACACATTTGCATTATTTCGAGGGTGTCCAAAATAAAAGCCTGTACAGTAATCACGATAACTGACTTTTACCATTTCATCAATTATCCACTTTTCGGGTTTATAGTCTGCTGACGGATTCTTTAAATATCCATCTATTGCCGCTCTATAAGCATTTGTTACAGCAGCGGTATAGTATGCGGATTTTGCTCTACCCTCGAGCTTAAAGCTTGTTACTCCTGCTTGAACAAGCTCAGGTATGTGCTCTATCATACACATATCCTTTGAATTCATAATGTATGTTCCGCTACTATCATCAGAAATTTCAAAATACTCTCCGGGACGCTTTTCTTCCACAATATGATATTTCCAACGACAAGGCTGAGAACAATCTCCTCTGTTTGAGTCTCTTCCCGTAAGATAATTTGAAAGCAAGCATCTGCCTGAAAAAGAAACACACATTGCACCGTGCACAAAGCATTCGATTTCTAAATCCTTGGGAGTTTTTGCTCTTATCTCGGCAATATCCTGCATAGAAAGCTCTCTTGCTGTAACAATTCTTGTTGCTCCCATATTATAAAAAGCATTTGCAGTTTCATAATTAACTATGCCTGCCTGCGTTGAAATATGAATATCAACATTCGGTGCATATTTCTTTGCCATATTAAATACACCTATGTCCGCTATTATAAGTGCATCTACTCCACAATCCTGAGCATATTCTAAAAATTCGGGCAAATCCGAAAGTTCGTTATTTCTTGGAAGTGTATTACAGGTTAAATATACTTTTACACCTTTAGAATGGCACTTTTCAACTGCGATTTTTAGCTGTTCATTATTAAAATTACCGGGTGCTGCACGCATTCCGTAAGATGTTCCGCCAAGATATACTGCATCACACCCATATTTAAGTGCAGAATTTAATCTTTCTTCATCTCCTGCCGGAGAAAGAAGCTCCGGATTTGCTGTTTTCAACTTATAAGTCAATACTTTCATTCCCCTTATTCTTCCTCGGCTTGTGGAAGTTCTGCTTTAATTTTGTTTCTATTATGCTCAACTAAGGTCTTTGCAAGATACAATTCCTTTGTTTCGGTATTATGACAGAAATACAGATAATCTGTATTTGCAGGATAAAGAGCTGCCTCTATTGCCTTTGAGCCCGGATTGCATATTGCTCCTACCGGTAGTCCTTTAAGATTATACGTGTTGTATCTAAACAGATATGAGTCATACTCTGAGGATTCTATTCCGTATCTTACGCAGTTGGTAACATAAGCTGCTGTTGCATCGCTTTGAAGTGATGGATAATTTGACGGATTATTAAGTCTATTATGGAATACTGAGGATATATATTTCATCTGGTCAATAGTTCCCGCTTCCTTTTGAATTATTGAAGCAAGAGTAATTACTTCATCCACCGTCATTCCAAGCTCTTTTGCTCTTGCGTCATATTCATCCGTCCACTCTTCGTCAAACCTCTTAAGCATTCTGTTTATAACGCTGCTCGGATTTTCTCCAACAAAGAATTCGTATGTGTCCGGGAATAAATATCCTTCTAAATTATGGTATCTGTCTTTCTTATCCTTAACATCATTAACAAATCCATAATCGAACATTGCTTCGTCAAGGTTATCGTAAAATTCCTTTTCGGTACAAACACCGTTTTTCATAAGCTGTTCAGCCATTTTATCAACGGTCCAACCTTCCGGGAATGAAATTGAAACTGTTTTTGCCTCTTTGGTTTCTTGGAATTCAAGAAGCATATTTTCAACGCCCATATTAGGCTTAATATAATATACACCGGCAAGATACTTTGGTGTAACATCACGCATTCCGAGCGTTGTATTCATATAAAACCTGCAAAACAAGCTATTTTTAATAAGCTTATTTTCGTGAAGAATTCCAATTATTTTACCCGTTGTAGCATCTTTGGGAATAGTTATTGTTACAACTTCATCATCTTTATTAAATGCAAAAATATCATTAAGACAAGACATAGTCCAAGTTGACAGTCCTATTGATACTACAACTATTATACAGATGTAAATATATATTGCTTTTTTACTTTTGGATTTTCTTTTCTTGTTAGATGATTTAGACGGTCTATTAGACTGTTTAGATGCAGTACGAGATTGCTTAGCTACATTATTTTGTTCGTTCTGAGATACATCTTTTGACTTTTTAGAGTTCGGCTGAGTGTTTAAGGGTATGTTATTTGAATTTGAGTGTGAAGAAAAGTATACTTCACCTCTATGTTTTGCCGGTCTGTTAGCCGTATCTTTCACTTTCTCTTCTTTTCTTTCTCTCATAGCCGATTTAAAGCTCGGAGAATTTAAGTCGTCATCCAAAGAAAACGAAATATCAATATTTCTATTAGGTTGTTTAGTCTGGTTGCTATATCTCGGTTCAGGCTTCTGCTGAGGCTTAGTTTCAACTTTTGATTCATTATTTGTTTCAGAATTCAAAACAGCATAGCGTCTTAAAAGTTCTTCGATTTCTTCACTCGGACTAAGCGAACCGTTTCCTTTGTCGTTATTATTCATCAAGCAATCCTCCGTGTGTTGATTCCTTTATCTTGCAGATAAAATTATTCGTTTTTCAGTTACTATTGAAGTAACTATTCTATCAAATCTACCGTGTGGAAGTGAATTACAAATACAGGCAGAATAACATACTCCAAATACTCTTCCACTGAACTTGCTTAGGAATCTATCGTAATATCCTTTTCCGTACCCAAGTCTATATCCATTTTTATCAAAGGCAATAGCAGGCACTATACAAAGTCCCGAAGAAAAATCTTCTAACTTTTCACAAGTATCTTTTTTGGGTTCAAGCACTCCAAAACTACCGTGCTCTAAATCGTCTAAAGACTTTATTAAGTAAAAATCCATATTGCATGTATTTTCTATGCATCTTGGAACAGCAACTCTTTTTCCATCATTTAACGCATATTTAATAAGTTCTTTTGTGTCAACCTCAGAACCCGTTGAAACATAAGTAAGTAACAGTTCTTCCTCTTTATATGACCAAAGTTGAGTAATTTTTCTGAAAATCTTTTCATCCAGCACTTGCTTTTCTTCTTTTGGAATGTTATTTCTCAAAGATTTATAATGATTACGAATTTGCTTTTTTTCTTCTCTAATATCGGTTATATGCATTACATCGACTCCCTGACAGATACTGCATTTGCTTTATCTGTAAGTGCTTCTACAATTTTAAGCCCGAAATCAATAGCAGCCGCCGGTCCATTGGCTGTTATTATATTTTCATCCTTGCAGACAGGAACATTCTGTACTTCTGCTCCTAATAAATAGCTTTCAAACCCAGGATAGCAAGTAGCCTTTTTACCTTTTAACAATCCTTTTACTCCAAGTATTTTAGGTGCAGCACAAATTGCACAAATAAGTATATTGTTATTTGCCGCAAAGTCTATGAAACTAACAACCGATTTTGAGCTTTCCAGATTATTTGTACCGGGCATTCCACCAGGCAAAATTATTGCCGAAATATCATCATCGGTACTTATACGATTTTCACAAAGGTCGCATTCTATTTTTATACCATGAGAACCTACTACCTGAGTTGAGCCTATTCCGATTGTTTTAAGTTCAAGCCCTGCTCTAAGCAAAACGTCTGCCGTTGCAATAGCTTCTGTCTCTTCAAATCCATCGGCAAGAAACATATATATCATTATTTAATCCACCCCTCTAACCTAAAGACAAGCCAATGTAGGCATTATTAATATTATTACACGCTTGCATTGAATCATCATTAAGCGGTTTTATCATACCGACGTCAACTATTTTTTGGCCATTCGTTGAAATCGGAAATTTTGACGGTAAATTCAAAACGTATTTTTTTGCATTTTCCTTTTGCAATAAAAGATAGAAGATTTCTCCTACATTGCTCATTGAACAAATCTCTTTGACATACACTGTATCTTTCCCTTTGGTATACATTGCATATCCTGTTTGAGTTGTAACAACTGAGCCTTTAGTGTATCTATGTTCCTTAACTGCATAATCCAATGCATCTGAATTCCAGTTTAAAAAAGCATAAGGAGCAAGAGAAATTTGCCTTACCTTGAAAAAATCTATATTATCATTCTCTTCTGCTTTTTTCATTACTGAAAGCAACTGTTTATGAGAAAGAGTAACACTCTTTTTATTGAACTTGGTTTCAAATCCAAACTTGCCATAGTAATCAAACAAAGATTCTTCCGCCGGAACAAGAACAATAAAATCTACATTTCTTTGCTTTGCAATGTCAATCCCTTTTTCAATAAGCTTGCTCATATATCCCTTGCCTCTGTATTTAGGCAAAGTTGCCGCAGCATAAAGATAATAGGCACTATAACCCTTACCGTTGATTACAACTTGCGATTCAAGAAAAAAATACATAGCAACAGCAACGCCTTCTACTCGATACACCAATGTGTTTTCAGGCTTAAACATTGCATCCCAAAATTGCTTTATATAAGCATCTGTATCTGAAAAGCTGATACGCCAAACCTTGGCAATATCCTCATAATCATTTTGTGTTGCAAAATCAATAGACTGTGTTGCCAAATTTGCCATAATTACCCCTCGTACACTGCCCTGTATTTTTTTACAAGAGTTACAGGATTATAAGAAAGCTTTGCTTTTCTTAAGCCCTCAATGCCCATATCCTCTTCTCTGTTTACAAGTTCATAGTCTCTAAGTGAATTTTTTGCAAATTCACGGTTTATTATCGGATAAGCTCCTCTTATATCTGCAAATGCTTTTTCTATATGAGTACAAAAAGTGTTGTCGTTTATTCTCTCTCCCATTGTATAGGCAACAACTTCACCATTTGCTCTAATAAGTCCGCCCTTAAAATCAAGCACTTCATAATTTTCAAAAGCTCTTATGATAGCTGTTTCTTCTTTCCTCATACCTGTGGGATTTCTCTTTGAATTTTCTTCCTCCCACTTTTTGTTCATTTCAATGCATTCCTGAATATTATCTCTGTTAATTTCTTCATAGTTCCAGTCATAATTCTTTTCAAAATATGCTATATGGTTACGCTTTGAATGAAATTTCTTGCCCGGAAGTGTTGCAAGCTCTTCAACTGAATACACGTAATCAAAATTATGTCTGCTCTCAACAAATCTAAACTTTCCCGGCATTATCTCTTCCAGCATTTCCTTTTCAGGCTCGGTTATTGCATAAAGTTCAAGATTATGACCGTCTGCATTTGCCTCTTCTTTTAAAGCCTCTATGCACTGAGTATAATCCCCGTTGCCCTTTGGAATTGAATAAGACGGCTTATCGTCAGTTGAACGACAAATAAGAAAATGCTTGCACATTGAAAGTTCGCTTCCATATATAGGACTCCATATAAAAATATTTCCGAAACAAAACTCGCAAGCGGTCTGCCTTGTTTGTGAAAGAATTTCTTGTACTCTTTGTTTATCAGTTATTAATGGCTCTCTAAATTCTCGCATTAGATTACCTCCGAATTGACCATATCAATTATTTTTTCGCTTATTTGCTCAATTGAAAGAGGATTTTCACCGTCAGAGCATTCAACGATTTTCCAGCCCAATTTTTTTGCTGCATAAAGAGCAGCTTTTCTGCAAGCTTTAAGATATTCCACGTTACATTCGTGAACATCTTTCTTCACTTCGTCTCCGCCGTATCTTTTGGTCATAAGGCGCTGTGATATTTCAATAGGCATATCAAGGTAAACAACAAGGTTAGGCTTTGGAATTCCTATTTTTTCATATTCAAATTCTTCAAGCCATTCAAGATATTCATCCCACTGCTCAAAAGGCAATTTAACCATTTGATGTGCTGCGTTGGATGTTGTATATCTGTCTGCTAAAATTAAGGTGCCCTGTTCGTATTCATCTTTCCACTTTGTTTTAAAGTTTGCATATCTGTCAACAGCATAAAAAGTTGAAGCAGCATAGGCGTTTACGTCTTGCGGTTTATTGCCGAAATCACCGGCAAGGTACATCTTTACAAGAGCACACGACGCACTTTCATAATCGGGAAGTTTTATTTGTTTCAACTTAACTCCTCGTGTACTTAATGATTTTTTTAAAATATCTATTTGGGTTGACTTTCCGCTACCGTCAAGCCCCTCTATAACAATTAATTTGTTCAAAACAGTTGACCTCTTTATTTTTTTATCGTTTTATGTCCATTTTAGTAAAATATTATAACAAATTATGCGACCTTTTACAAGTATTATGTCCCTTTTAAAATCCCATATATTGTCCTTGCACCGAATTCTTAATTATGATAAAATATCCAAAGATTATTTTGATTTTTGTAGAACAAAAGGGGACTGTATTATTATGAGCAATTCCAAAGTATTTATTGTAGGCATAAGTGATTGTGGAGAAAGTATTTGTTCTGCAGCAGGCCGAATTTCCACACAGCCTGGGAACTGCGAAGAAATTATTGAAAAATCCTCTGACTGTGAAAAAAATGCAAATTTAATCAGCAAAGTTACTGCCTCCGGACATACTTCAACAGTTGAACATATTATGTTTAATCTTGCATTTCAAGATGTTTCAGCTGTTGTTGAGCAGTTTATGATTGAATTTAGACTGGCATCATTTACGGTAAAGTCAAGACGCTATGTTGACTTTAGCAATATGGGATATTACATTCCGAATTTTAAGGACAAAGAGCTTGAGCAAGAATACAACGAGCATATGAATTATCTTTTTTCCGAATACCAGTATTTTCTTGACAATGGCATTCCAAAAGAAGATGCTCGCTTTGTTTTGCCATACTGTCTGCACAGCAACTTTTTCTGCTCGTTAAACGGACGTGAACTTTTACATATACTCGACTCTATGCTTTATGGCAGAGGAAGTAAATACCCTGAAATCAAAGAAATCGGAGTTAAGCTTTTGGAACTTGCACGAGCAAAAACACCCGGAATTTTTATTGATTTTGAGAAGCGTTGCCAAAAGACCCAAGGCAAAGATGAGATTTCATTTGATTTTATTAACAGTAATGAAAAAGTGAACGACAGCAACAATAGCACTTTAACTCAACTTTTGTCATACACACCGAATGCAGAAAAGTGTGTTGCCAAAAATGCTCTTATAACATACGCTCAGCTTTCAGATGATGATGCCGAACAAATTTTATCAAATTCTGAAAATATTGATAAAATTATAGAGACTGTTGTAAAATCAACACGTCCAAGGCCGCTTGAAAGTGTCAGTTTTACGTTTAGATTAAAGAACGTATCTCTTCCGTGTATCACTCATTTTGTAAGGCACAGAATGCAAGCCATAGATATTCCTCCACTTACAAAGGCTGACAGAGAAAACCATATTACTCCAAAATCCATTTCTGAAAATCCAGAGCTTAAATCAAGATATGATGAGGCATTTAAAAGAAACGCAGAGCTTTATAAGGCACTGCAATCAAGGGGTATTTCCGAGGAAATACTTGTATATTATCTTCTTTGTGGAAGCACGCTTGATTTAGTTGCAACACTCAATGCACGTGAACTTATGCTTATGCTAAGACTTCGTACTTGTACCCGTGCACAGTGGGAAATTCGTGAATATGCAATTGAAATGCTTATGGAACTAAGAAAGGTCGCTCCTAAAATCTTTAATTTTTATGGTCCAAGCTGTTACCTTTACGGTGCTTGTTGTGAAGGTCCGAAATTCACCTGTGGAAAAGCAAATGAAATGAGAGAATTTTTTAAAGCATAAAAAGCATAATTCTTAAATTGTAAAAAGCTTAAAACAAAAAATATTAATATAAAAACATAAAAAGAGATAATGCAAAAGCATTATCTCTTTTTGGTTATACTCGATACTTGTATTTAGCAATTTTCAACACTAATCACATCAAATCCTGTATCAAGAATTGCGTCAGTCAAAATTTGATTTTCTACATTTTTACTTAGCTCAACAATTGCACACTTATTTTCAAGCTGAACTGTTGTACTTTCAACGCCATCAATTTCATTCAATGAATTTGCAACTCTTGTAGAACAATGTGCACAACTCATTCCGTCAATTATTATTTTTTTCTTCATTTTATCCTTTTACCTCCATATCAAAACTAAGAATATTATAATTTATTTGTTTTTAATTGCAGACTTTCTTAGTCTTAATGAATTTGCCACAACACTAACGGAACTTAGCGACATTGCCGCCGCAGCAATCATCGGATTTAGTAAAGTTCCGCCGAAAATATGCAAAACTCCTGCTGCTATCGGTATTCCTATTGTATTATAGCAAAACGCCCAAAACAGATTTTGTTTTATTATTTTAAGTGTGTTATGACTTAATTCTATTGCTTTTGACACAAGAGTTAAATCTCCACCCATAAGAACTATATCCGCAGAATCTATTGCAACATCTGTTCCATCGCTCATAGCTATTCCAACATCTGCTCTTGCAAGTGCAGGTGCATCATTTATTCCGTCTCCTACCATTGCAACAATTTTGCCCTCGTTTTGAAGCTTTTCTATGACCCCTGCCTTATCCGCCGGCAAAACATCCGAAATAACACTTTCTATCCCCACTTGATTTGCTATTGTTCTTGCAGTTTTACCGCTATCACCTGTTAGCATTATAACCTCGGGTCCCATTTTTCTTATTCGTTCAATCGCATCTTTGCTATGCTCTTTAACGCTGTCTGCAATTGCAATAATACCAAGTAAGTTTTCGTTTTCCGCAACATATACAACGGTCTTTCCTGTTTTTGATATTTTGTCGTAATCATCTTGATATTTTTCAACTGAAATAGAGTTATCTTTCATCAATGTTTCATTTCCAAGCAAAATGCGTTTATCTTCAATATACGAAATAATTCCTTTTCCTGAAACGGCATTAAAGCTTGTACTTTTTAAAATGTCAACTTCAAGTTCTTGAGCCTTTTCGATTATTGCTTCTCCAAGCGGATGTTCGCTACCTTTTTCAGCTGATGCAGCAAGGGAGATAATTCTATCTCTATCTTCTGAAATTATTTCAGCAACCTCGGGCTTACCCTTAGTTATTGTACCTGTTTTATCAAGTACGATAGCATTCAGTTTATGAGCTGTTTCAAGTGCTGTTCCGCTTTTTATCAGTATTCCGTGTTGTGCTCCTGCTCCGGTTGCAACCATTATTGCAGTTGGTGTTGCAAGTCCCAACGCACACGGACAGGCAATTACAAGAACTGACACAAATATTATAAGTGCAAACGAAAAGCTTTCACCTGCAATCAGCCAAGCTGCAAATGATATTATTGCGATTAACAGTACCGCAGGAACAAAATATCCTGAAATTTTATCTGCAAGCCTTGAAATAGGAGGTTTTGTTCCCTGTGCATCCTCCATAAGCCTGATTATCTGTGAAAGAACCGTATCGTTTTGTGGCTTAGTTACTCTGATTTTTATTAGTCCGTTTTTATTTGCAGTTCCGCTAAATACCTTATCTCCCGTTTCTTTTTCAACAGGTATGCTTTCACCTGTAAGCATTGACTCATCAACACTTGTACTGCCATAAACGACCTCACCATCGGCAGAAATTATCGTGCCAGGTTTTATAACAATGATGTCATCAATAGACAATTCACTTGCTAAGATTTCCATTTCTGTTCCGTTTTTTTCAACTATTGCAGTTTTAGGAGAGAGTTCAACAAGCCTGTAAATTGCATCTGTTGTTTTTGATTTACTTCGTGCCTCAAGGCTTTTGCCAAGCAGAATGAAAGTCAATATCAGTCCCGCCGATTCAAAATAAAGTTCGTGTACGGCAGTATGGTTACCGTTAATAATTTGTACCATTGAATAAACACTATATAAAAAAGCTGTTGCTGAGCCCATTGATACAAGCGTGTCCATATTTGGGCTTAGATGTATTGTCGCCTTTGTTCCAGACACAAAAAATCCACTTGATATAATCATTATCGGTATTGTCAGGACAAGCTGTGCAACCGCAAAGCCAACCGGATTTATCATTGGGTTTATAAAGCCAAACAGAGGAAGCCCAACCATATGTCCCATTGAAATGTAAAACAACGGTATTGCAAAAGCAAGTGCAATTATAAATTTATTTTTAACCTTATTCTCTTTTTGCTTTATTTTATTGTGTTCCTGCTCTCTGTTTTGTTCCTGCTGTTCATTTTGCGGAACAAAGCCTGCCTTTACAATGGCAAATTTTATATCTGATATTTTTGCAATTTCATCATCATATTCAATTTTACCACGATTGGTTGCAAGATTAACTGAAACATTTTTTACTCCGTTAACTCTTTTTACGGCACGTTCAACTGCACTTGAACAAGCAGCACAACTCATACCATCAATTCTAATTACTACTTCCCTTAACATATCTTCCTCCAATCTCTTTTTATATTTTTTATATTTAGTTTACCATACTTTTAAAAGTTATCAAAATAATAAAAGGTGAACCTATGTACTCAATTAAGCCTACTAAATACCATCAGAATTTGAGTAACATAAAATTCACCTTAATTTATTTTTACTGACAGTTAAAGCTGTGCATTTAGGTCAACTTAAGTCCAAAGCTTACAGACAATGCCTGGTCTATCCTATTCATATCATTGTTATCTAAACTACCCATTCTTTCCTTAAGTCTCTTTTTATCAAGAGTTCTCACCTGTTCGAGCAAAACAATGGAATCACGGGCAAGTCCGCATTCATCGGCATTAACCTGAATGTGCGTAGGCAGATTGGTCTTATATTTTTGGCTTGTTATAGCCGCTGCAATTACTGTGGGGCTGAATTTATTGCCCACGTCATTCTGAACTATAAGCACAGGTCTTACACCGCCTTGTTCGGAACCTACTACGGGACTTAAGTCCGCATAGTAAATATCTCCCCTTTTTACTGTCATTATTATCACTCTCCGTGGTAATTTGAATTGGTAAATATATTTTTGCCATCCAAATCAAAAAATAAACATTTCTGTTATAATTTTGGGGAGCTTATTTTTTGGCGTCGGGAGTAACGCATTAAAGGGCGATTGGAAAAGACTTATTTCTGTCCAATCACCCTTGACCAATCTACTATTTATTATATGTATTTAAGGCTTGTTTGATATTGACTTTATGTTAGAAAATTCAGCAATCATATTGACTTGCGGAACCTCTATTCTTTCAACAAAGCCAGTATCATCGTTTTGTTTTATTATAAATGCTCCTGAATTTATTTTTCCTTCATAAATCCAGTATTTTTCTTCTTTCTTTATTTTAACATTTTCAGAATTAACAAGCTGGGCGTATGATTCTGTCATAATTTGTGCAAAGGACGCCTTTGGAAACTTTGTTAAATCCAACTTATAATTCATATCCTTATAGCTTAGTGTACATTCGTCCTGCGTTCTTGTTATAACCATACCTTTAAGTTCTTCAGGCGTATAAATTTCTATTTCTGCATCATTAAAATCCTTCTGAGTTAGATGACAGGTTATTTCCATATCATTAAAGCTTATTTTTACATCTGATTCAAAACTCGGCACTATTGCCGGAGGAGTTGATGATTCTTTGCCCTTACATCCAAACAATGCTAAAACAAAAAGGAGTGCTATAAGAGCACTCCAAACTCGTTTCATATACAAACACCTCGTTACTCAAATTTTGAAAGCAACAAAGGTAATTCATTTATCATATCAGATGGTGTCATTCCACGCTTTGACAGTTTATTAGCGACTTCATCCCCTGCCATACCGTGAATAAACACTGATGCAATAGCTGCATTCCCCGGGGTTAGACCTTGAGCTATAAACGACGCAACTATTCCGCTTAGA
Organism: uncultured Eubacteriales bacterium; assembly: GCA_964394885.1. Classification (GTDB taxonomy): domain Bacteria; phylum Bacillota; class Clostridia; order Oscillospirales; family Acutalibacteraceae; genus RZYX01. The sequence continues at coordinate 16,051 of CAYMZO010000011.1, forward strand.
ACATCACCGCTACCTCCACGAGCCATTCCCGAATTACCCGTTCTGTTGATATAAGTATGGTGAAAGTCCGGCGATACAACAACTGTACCTGAACCTTTAAGAACAACAGTTACATCATATTTTTCTGAAAAAGCTCTTGCAATTTTAACTCTGTCTCTCTGCACCTCTTCAACAGAAACATTGCAAAGGCGAGCCATTTCTCCCGGATGTGGAGTAAGAATTATTGGAACTTTTGCTGCTTTCAATACATCTATATTATCGCTTACAGCATTTATTCCATCTGCATCAATAATTATTGGACAATTTGCATTTGTAATTACCTGATTAACTATGTACTTAGTGTCATAATTTACTCCAAGTCCACAGCCTATCAAAATTGAAGTTGCCTTTTCCATTGCATTTAAGATATGAGGCGTTGCTGTCTTTGAAAATGTTCCCTGCTTACTTGTTTCAAGCGGAAGAAGCAATGGCTCTGTAAGATGTGGTGCTATTGCATTGTAAGCTTTTTCAGGGAAAGCTGCCGTAACAAGTCCTGCACCGCTTCTGACAGCTGCATTTGCTGCAAAACACGCAGCACCGGGCATTGAATAGCTTCCGCAAATACTAAGGACTCTTCCGTAATCCCCTTTGTTAGATATTTCTTTTCTCGGACTAAACATTGTTGCAATTTCGCTTACATCAGCTGTAAAAAAACTTTCTCCGACGCTTTTAAAACACTCTTCAGGAATTCCGATTTGAACAATCACTGTTTTTTTGCAATACTCCACTGCCGGATGCAGGATATGTGCCGGTTTTATGGTTGTGATTGCAATTGTATAATCTGCTTTTACACACGCACTTGCCACTTCTCCGGTATCTGTATTTACTCCACTGGGAACATCAATTGCATAGACTGTTGCCTTTGAATTGGAAATCATATTGAATATTTCTGCCAAATGTGCTTTGGGTTCTCCGTGAAAACCAATTCCAAAAATACAGTCAACAATAATATCCGCAGTTTTTATTTGTTTACAGGATTCCTCATTTTCCGTATCAAATCTATATATCGGCAAACCGAGCTTTTGCACCTTTGAATAATTTTCAATAGCATCAGAAGCCTTGGGTGTGCCATCGGCAAGAATAACGCTAACATTTAATCCGTTTTCGGAAAGTTTTCTTGCAATTACGAATCCGTCTCCTCCGTTTTTGCCCTTACCACAAACAATTAAGATTTTACTTTCCTTCGAGAGTCTTTCAGATTCGTTATTTAAAATGAACCTTGCACAGGCTGAACCTGCGTTTTCCATTAAACGCAAGAACTCCATACCTATGTTATTTGCAAGATTTTCCACTTCTCTTATTTGCTCAACATTTAAAACTCTCATATCTTGCCTCCTATTGTTTATATGCGACAACTACCGCAACCGCATAAATTTTTGTATGCGTAAGACTGATATCAAAGCTCAACTTTCTTATATCTGCAAGTTGTTTTGCCCTTCCGGACAGCTTAAAATACGGCTTTCCATTATCGTCGTGCAAAACTTCAACCTCTCTCATTCCAAAGCCACTTATACCACAACCAAGTGCTTTTCCGAATGCTTCCTTTGCACAAAAGGCAGCGGCAACACTCTGAACTGGCATACCTCTTCTTCCCAACCCTATCTTTTCAGTCGGACCCAAAACTCTATCGATAAATCCCTTTTTAGTCATAGAATTTTTTATTCTTGAAATTTCGACCATATCCACTCCGGTCGTAACCAACATACAAGACACCTCATCAAATTTTCATCTATAATTTATTACATATTGGAAAATAAATTTAAAGCATTATGCAATATGTATTAATTTTTATATCTTTTATAAAAAAATCTTCTAAATAATATCTTATTTTCTGTTTTTTTTCAATTATTAT
>CAYMZO010000012.1:0-17775 GCA_964394885.1 uncultured Eubacteriales bacterium
TAGAACTTTAGGCTTAGTCAAACATATATTTTTCTTTTATAAAACAATTTTTATTCTTGGGAGGATTTTTAAAATATGGCTTATTACTACAAAGAACCATCACATACTTTTAGTGAATATCTTCTTGTACCGGGTTACTCGGACGCTAACTGTATTCCTGATAATGTTTCTCTTAAAACACCACTTGTAAAGTTTAAAAAGGGTGAAGAGCCTGCATTGTCAATGAACACGCCATTAGTATCTGCAATTATGCAGTCTGTTTCTAACGACACAATGGCTATTGCACTTGCAAAAGAGGGTGGAGTATCGTTTATTTATGGCTCTCAAACCATAGAAAAGCAGGCTGAAATGGTTCGCAAAGTAAAAGCATATAAGGCAGGATTTGTTGTATCAGATTCCAATATTTCTCCTGACTCAACACTTGAAGATGTGCTTAAGCTAAAGGAAGCGTTAGGACATTCAACCATTGCTGTAACAGAAGATGGCACAGCAAACGGAAAGCTTGTTGGAATTGTTACAAGCCGTGATTATCGTGTAAGCCGTATGTCTACCGACGAAAAAGTTTGCACTTTTATGACCCCTCTTGAAAAGCTTATAACAGTACCTGAGGGAACTTCTCTTAAAGAGGCAAACAACATCATTTGGGACCATAAGCTCAACTCTCTTCCGATTGTCGACGACAATGGCCATCTCGTTGCATTTGTTTTCAGAAAAGACTATGAACAGCATAAAGGAAATCCCCTTGAATTGCTGGACAGCCATAAGAGATATGTGGTCGGTGCAGGTATAAATACCCGTGATTACGAAGAAAGAGTACCGGCACTTGTTGATGCAGGCGTAGACGTTTTGTGCATTGACTCATCTGAAGGATATACAGAGTGGCAGAGCAGAGTTATAAAATATATCAGAAGCACCTTTGGTGATAGCGTAAAAATCGGTGCTGGCAATGTTGTAGACCGTGAGGGATTTAGATTCCTTGCAGATGCAGGAGCAGATTTTATAAAGATAGGAATTGGCGGAGGTTCAATCTGCATAACCCGTGAAACTAAGGGTATAGGCAGAGGACAGGCATCGGCTGTTATTGAGGTTGCAAAGGCAAGAGATGAGTATTTTGAGGAAACAGGAACTTACATTCCGATTTGTTCAGACGGCGGAATTGTTCTTGATTACCACATAACACTTGCACTTGCAATGGGCTGCGACTTCTGTATGCTCGGCAGATACTTTGCAAGATTTGATGAAAGTCCTACAAACAAAGTTATGGTAAACGGAAACTATATGAAAGAGTATTGGGGCGAAGGAAGTGCAAGAGCCCGTAACTGGCAACGTTACGATATGGGTGGTGCTGCAAAGCTGTCATTCGTTGAAGGCGTTGACTGCTATGTTCCTTATGCGGGCTCAGTTCACGATAATCTTGCAACAACTTTGAGCAAGGTTCGTTCAACAATGTGTAACTGCGGTGCATTGAGCATTCCGGAGCTTCAGCAAAAGGCAAAGCTTACTCTTGTAAGCAGTGTTTCAATAATTGAAGGTGGAGCACACGACGTTGTAGTTAAGGATACCGTAAATCACGAATAATAAATTCAAGTCATTCTGATTTTTTCAGAATGACTTGTTTGTTTTGTGCCATAATATACCTGTGGACGCTACATAGTTTAGCTGTTACAATGCAGTATAATATATACCTTTTATAATATATACAAATCTTCAAGTGAAAAGTTTTTAAAAAACAAGTCATATTTTGTTGTTTTTTGTTAAAAAATACAACATTTTGTGGTTGTCCGAAAAATGTTAATTTTGCTAAAATTTTTTTATTAAAATTTGTTGCAATTACTTAATTTTTATGCTAAAATACTCAAGCGTGCTTTAAACAAGGCACAGATATGCGTTGATGCAGGAGGTGGCCGTCCAGGAGGCGGGAAATTTCTGCGGAGTATGTCCGATTTACAAACCGGGCGAAATTATATCGGTAATAGGCTCTTTTTGGGTTTCAGAAGAGTGTCTACATACCGTAGCTTTATCCCAACCCCGGACTAAATATTTTTTAGCCGGATTTTTAAATGCACAGGGTTGAAACACCCGGGTGAGTGTTGAGATTTTAGCAAAGCCCGCCATTATCAAGGAGGCTTTAACATGGCAGTAAAAGAAAAAATCAGAATCAGACTCAAGGGTTACGACCATAACCTTGTTGACAAAGCATCAGAGAAAATCATTGAAACCGCAAAGCGTACAGGTGCTAAGGTATCAGGTCCAGTTCCTCTTCCAACAGAAAAGGAAGTCGTAACAGTTCTTCGTGCAGTCCACAAATACAAGGACTCTCGTGAGCAGTTTGAGCAGAGAACACACAAAAGGCTTATAGACATCCTCAGACCATCAAACAAAACTGTTGAGGCACTGACAGGTCTTGAGCTTCCAGCCGGTGTTGAAATTGAGATTAAACTCTAATCCAATGTTTAGCATCGAAAGGTCAAGTTGGCAGAATGTCAACCAATAACCGAAGGAGGAAAGGTAATTATGCAAAAAGGTCTTATCGGAAAGAAAATCGGTATGACACAGCTCTTTGACGAAAAAGGAAATGTTATTCCTGTAACAGTCATCGAAGCAGGTCCCTGTGCAGTAACACAGAAGAAGACAACCGAGAACGACGGATACAACGCAGTTCAGATTGGCTTCGGCGATGTTAAAGTACAGAGAGTTAACAAGCCCCAAAAGGGCCATTTCGCAAAATCTGATGTTGCTCCTAAGAAAGTTCTCAAGGAGTTAAGACTCGAGGATTGCGACAACGTAAACGTTGGAGATATCCTCAAGGCAGACACATTTGCTGTTGGCGACAGAATTGATGTTGTCGGAACAAGCAAAGGTAAGGGAACAGCAGGTGCAATCAAGAGATGGAATTTCTCAAGACTTAAGGAGTCTCACGGTACCGGACCAAATGCAAGACACGCAGGTTCACTCGGTGCTTGTTCTGACCCGTCAAGAGTATTCAAGGGCAAAAAGCTTGCCGGCCATCTCGGCGCAGAAAGAGTAACAATCCAGAATTTAGATGTTGTCAAGGTTGACGCAGAAAACAATCTTATCGCAGTAAAGGGTTCAATTCCTGGACCTAAGGGCGGAATAGTTGTTCTTGTTGACAGCATGAAGAAAGCGTAAGGGGAGGAGAGTAAGTAATGCCTAACGTAGCAGTTTTTGATGCAGCCGGCAAAAAGACTTCGACAATGAGTCTCAACGATGAGATTTTCGGAATCGAGCCAAATGCAGCAGCAATGCATCTCGTAGTAGTTAACTATCTGGCAAATCAGCGTCAGGGCACACAATCGACCCTTACACGCGCTGAGGTAAGTGGAGGCGGCAGAAAGCCGTGGAGACAAAAGGGTACAGGCCGTGCAAGACAGGGCTCAACCCGTTCACCACAGTGGACACACGGTGGTATTTCTCACGGACCAAAGCCTCGCGAATATGGCTTTTCTATTAATAAAAAAGTCAGAAAGCTTGCAATGAAATCAGCTCTTTCAGACAAAGTAGCAGAGGAAAAGCTCCTTGTTCTTGATCAGCTCTCAATGGACGCTATCAAAACAAAGGAAGTTGTAAACGTTCTTTCAGCTCTTAATGTCGGTAAAAAGACACTCATCGTTCTTCCTGAGAAGAATGACGTAATCTATAAGAGTGCAAGAAACATTGCAGGAGTAAACGTAACATTAGTAAATACACTTAATGTTTATGACATTCTTAATTGCGACTCACTTGTAGTTCTCAAGGATTCAGTCGCAAAAATCGAGGAGGTATATGCATGAGTAAGTTAGCACAGGACATCATCCTCCGTCCGATTATCACTGAGGAAAGCATGCTTAACACAGCAATGAGAAAGTTTACTTTCAAAGTTGATAAGGATGCAAACAAAATAGAGATTGCAAAAGCAGTTGAAGCACTTTTCGGCGTTAAGGTTGAAAAGGTAAACACAATGAACGTCAGAGGAAAGCTTCGTCGTCAGGGACGCTTTGAGGGATACACAGCATCTTGGAAAAAGGCTGTTGTTACTCTTACTGAGGACTCAAAGAGCATTGATTTCTTTGACGGTATGATGTAATCAAAACTAATCAACAAATGATCTAAACCCGGTGATGAGGTATGGAGAACGACATCTCCGCAAAGTCACTTAGAGGAGTGTGAATAAAATGTCGATAAAAGTTTATAAACCGACTACAAACTCAAGAAGAAATATGTCGGTTACTGATTACTCAGAGCTTTCTAAAGTTGCACCTGAGAGAAGCCTTCTTGCTCCACTCAATAAGAGCTCTGGACGTAACAGCTACGGAAGAATAACCGTTCGTCATCGTGGCGGCGGAAACCGCAAGAAGTATCGTATAATCGACTTCAAGCGTGATAAGGTAGATATGCCTGCAACAGTACTTTCACTTGAGTACGATCCAAACCGTTCAGCACACATCGCACTTATTCAGTACACAGACGGTGAGAAGAGATATATTCTTGCTCCTGTTGGACTTAAAGTAGGCGATAAGATTGAAGCTGGCGTAAATGCAGACATTAAGCCTGGCAACGCATTGCCACTTGCGAATATTCCAACAGGTACATTCGTACACAATGTTGAGCTTTATCCGGGCAGAGGCGGTCAGCTTGCCCGTGCAGCAGGAAACGCAGCACAACTTATGGCAAAGGAAGGCACTTATGCACTTCTCAGATTGCCATCAGGCGAGCTTAGAAACGTTCCTGTCGGATGCATAGCAACAGTCGGTCAGGTAGGAAACGTTGACCATGAGAACGTAAAAATCGGTAAAGCCGGTCGTACACGTCATATGGGATTCAGACCTACAGTTCGTGGTTCAGTTATGAACCCATGCGACCACCCACACGGTGGTGGTGAAGGCAAGGCACCAATCGGTAGACCAGGTCCAGTAACACCGTGGGGCAAACCAGCACTCGGCTACAAGACTCGTGCTAAGAAGAGCCGTTCAGAAAAGATGATCGTAAGACATCGTAACGGTAAGTAGTCGTGGAAAGGAGCTATGAATTAAATGGGAAGAAGCATTAAAAAAGGACCTTTCGTGCAAGAAAAATTGCTTGAAAGAGTTCAGAAAATGAATCAGAACGGTGAAAAAGTTGTTCTTAAAACTTGGAGCCGCAGCTCAACCATATTCCCTGATTTCGTCGGTCATACTTTCGCAGTTCACGACGGACGTAAGCATGTTCCGGTATATGTAACCGAGGATATGGTTGGACATAAACTTGGAGAGTTTGCACCTACAAGAACCTACAGAGGTCACGCAGGCTCCAAAACTACAAATTCAGGTAAATAATCGGTCGAAAGGAGTGTGTAATCATGGAATCTACAGCTAAGGCAACATTCGTGCGTATCGCACCACGTAAGGTTCAGATAGTTCTCGACCTTATAAGAAATCAACCGGCTGACAAGGCCATGGCAATACTCAAGCACACGCCCAAGGCCGCGTGTGAAGTGCTTGAGAAACTTTTAAAGTCAGCAATAGCAAACGCAGAGGTTAAGGATATGGACGTCTCAAAGCTTTACGTAGCAGAATGCTATGTTTGCCAGGGACCTACCCTCAAGCGTATAAGACCAAGAGCTCAGGGCCGTGCGTATAGAATCAATAAGAAGACATCGCATATCACCCTTGTACTCAAGGAAGCGGAATAAGTGAGGAGGAGGTTATAAAATGGGACAGAAAATTAATCCCACCGGACTGAGAATCGGTGTCATAAAAGACTGGGAATCTCGTTGGTATGCAAATCCAAATGATTTCGGTTCAACTCTTGTTGAAGATCACGAAATCAGAGAGTACCTCTTAAAGACACTTGCTCCAGCTGGTGTGCCTAAGATTGAAATTGAGCGTGATGCAAAACGTGTCCGCATCAATATTCACTGTGCAAAGCCAGGAATGGTAATCGGACGTGGCGGCTCTGAGATAGATAAGCTCAAAGCAACCTGCGAGAAGAAGCTTGGCAAAGATGTTGCAATCAACATCATTGAGATTAAGCAACCAGACCTCAACGCACAGTTAGTAGCAGAGAATATCGCAGCACAGCTTGAAAAGCGTGTATCTTTCCGTAGAGCATTAAAGCAAGCTATCGGCAGAACAATGAAGTTTGGTGCCAAGGGTATCAAAACTCAGGTTTCAGGTCGTTTAGGCGGAGCAGAAATTGCTCGTTCAGAAAGCTATCACGAAGGAACAATCCCGCTGCAGACAATTAGAGCAGATATCGACTATGGTTTTGCTGAGGCACATACCACATACGGTCGTATCGGCGTAAAAGTATGGATTTATAAAGGCGAAGTTCTTCATGACAATCGCAAACCTAAAAAGGAAGGGGGAGCTCAGTAATGCTATTACCAAAGAGAGTTAAGCATCGTAAAGTGCAAAAGGGTCGTATGAAAGGCGAGGCAACTCGTGGAAACAAAGTAACCTACGGCGATTTTGGTCTTGTTGCTCTTGAGCCATCTTGGATTACATCAAACCAGATTGAAGCAGCTCGTATTGCTATGACACGTTACATTAAGCGTGGCGGTCAGGTTTGGATTAAGATTTTCCCCGACAAGCCAATTACTGAGAAGCCAGCTGAAACTCGAATGGGTTCAGGTAAAGGTTCTCCGGAATATTGGGTTGCAGTTGTAAAGCCAGGCAGAGTAATGTTTGAAATTGCCGGTATTGATGAGGAAGTAGCTCGTGAGGCAATGCGTCTTGCAGCAAATAAGCTTCCGGTAAAATGTAAGATTGTAGCTAAGGCAGAACAGGACGGTGAACAGTAATGAAAGCAAACGAAATAAGAAAACTGTCCGCCGATGAGCTTGAGAAAAAGCTTCTTGAACTCAAGGATGAGCTCTTTAATTTGCGTTTTCAGCAGACAATTAATCAGCTTGACAACCCGATGCGTATAAGTGCCGTTAAGAAGGATATTGCAAGAATTAAAACAATTCAGCGAGATATCGAACTTCACGGTACGGACGCGTGAGAAAGGGAGGTAAATCACTATGAGCGAAAGAAACCTTAGAAAAACTCAGGTTGGAATCGTTACAAGCGATAAAATGGATAAAACCGTTGTCGTTTCCGTAAAGGACAGAGTAAAGCATCCGCTTTACAAGAAGATAGTAAACCGCACGGTCAAACTTAAGGCACACGACGATAAAAACGAGTGTGGAATTGGAGACCGCGTACTTTTGATGGAAACACGTCCAATTTCAAAAGACAAGAGATGGCGTGTAGTTGAAATAATCGAAAAGGCCAAGTAATTTGGCATAGCAAAGGAGGAAAACACTGTGATACAGCAACAGAGTTACCTCAAGGTTGCCGACAACTCAGGTGCTAAGGAGATTATGTGTATCCGAGTACTTGGAGGTACCGGCAGGAGGTATGCCAATATCGGTGATGTCATAGTTGCTTCTGTTAAGAAAGCAACACCCGGCGGAGCTGTTAAAAAAGGCGATGTAGTAAAAGCGGTTGTAGTTAGAACCGTAAGCGGTGTACGCCGCGATGATGGCACATATATTCGTTTCGACGAAAATGCAGCTGTCATAATAAAGGACGATAAAAATCCCAAGGGCACAAGAATTTTCGGACCCGTTGCAAGAGAACTCAGAGATAAAGATTATCTCAAGATCTTAAGCCTCGCTCCGGAAGTGCTTTAATCGGGAGGTGCAAAGAAAATGAATAAAGTTCACGTAAAAAAAGGCGACGAGGTTATCGTAATTAACGGTAAGTATCGTGGCAAAAAAGGTAAGGTACTTGAGGTCAGCCCTTCAGAGGGAAAGGTAATCGTTGAGGGCATCAACATTATCACAAAGCATGTTAAGCCTCGTAAAATGGGTGAAGCAGGCGGAATAATCAAGGCTGAAAGTGCTCTTTATGCTGATAAGGTTCAATTGATTTGCCCTAAGTGTGGTAATCCAACAAGAGTTGGACACACCGTAACAAAAGATGGCAAAAAGATGCGTACCTGCAAGAAGAGCGATTGCCTCGCTCAGTTTGAATAAGGGAGGGACATTACAATGTCAAGGTTAAAAGAAGCCTATGCCAAAGAGGTTGCTCCCGCACTTATGAAAAAGTTCGGCTATAAGAGCGTAATGCAAATTCCGAAGCTTGAAAAAATCATTATCAATGTTGGTTGCGGTGAAGCAAAAGATAACTCAAAGGCAATCGACGCAATTGTTAAAGATATTGAGCAGATTACAGGACAAAAGCCTGTACTTTGTAAGGCAAAGAAATCAGTTGCTAACTTTAAGCTTCGTGAAGGCATGACAATTGGCGTTAAGGTAACACTTCGTGGTGAGAGAATGTACGAATTTCTTGATAGATTCTTCAATCTTGCTTTGCCACGCGTAAGAGACTTCAGAGGAATTAATCCAAACTCATTTGACGGCAGAGGAAACTACTCAATGGGCGTTAAAGAGCAGCTTATATTCCCGGAAATCGAATACGATAAAATAGACCAAGTTCGCGGTATGGACATCTGCTTTGTAACAACCGCAAACACAGACGAAGAAGCACGCGAGTTACTCACTCTTATGGGTGCTCCGTTTGCAAGATAAGGAGGTATAATTGTGGCCAAAACATCAATGAAGGTTAAGCAGGCCCAACCTGCAAAATATTCAACAAGACAGTATAACAGATGCAAGATCTGTGGCAGGCCGCACGCCTATCTTCGCAAGTACGGAGTTTGCCGTATCTGTTTTAGAGAACTTGCACACAAGGGACAGATTCCTGGCGTGAAGAAAGCAAGCTGGTAAAAGAGCAATTGCAAAAAGGAGGTTGACGGCATGCAAATCACCGATTCAGTAGCCGATATGCTAACAAGAATCCGTAACGCTAATGCGGCGAAGCATGACACTGTTAAGATTCCCGCATCCAACATGAAGAAAGCGATTGCTCAGATTCTTGTTGATGAGGGTTATGTAAAGAGCTTTACCGTTGAAGATGACGGAAAGCAAGGTATAATTGAAGTTACACTTAAGTATGGCCCAAATAAATCACAGGTCATCACAGGTTTACGCAGAGTTTCAAAACCCGGCCTGCGTATGTATACAGATGTTGAGAATATGCCAAGGGTTATGAAAGGTCTTGGTATTGCAATCCTTTCAACATCAAAGGGTATTATGACAGACAAGGAAGCTCGCAAGGCAAATGTCGGCGGCGAAATCCTTGCATTCATTTGGTAAGGAGGTACAGTGAAATGTCTCGAATAGGCAAAAAGCCAATCGAAATCCCCGCAGGCTGCGAGGTAAAGGTTGATGGCAGCACTGTAACCGTAAAAGGACCAAAAGGAACTCTTACCAGAACAGTGCACAAGAATATGAATGTTGCAATGGAAGGAAATGTAATCAACGTTACACGTCCTGACGACAACAAAGAAAACAGAGCGCTCCACGGTCTTACTCGTACACTTATTGCCAATATGGTAGAGGGTGTTGAAAAGGGCTTTTCAAAGGAGCTTGAGGTTAACGGTGTTGGTTACCGTGTTGCAAAGCAGGGTAAGGATCTTGTAATGAACATCGGTTATTCACATCAGGTAATTATGCCTGAGGTTGATGGAATAACAATCGACGTTCCAAGTCCAAACAAAATCGTTATTTCCGGTCCTGATAAGCAAAAGGTAGGACAGTTCGCAGCACAAGTACGCGAAAAGCGTCCGCCGGAGCCATATAAGGGCAAAGGTATCAAGTATGCTGATGAACACATTCGCCGCAAGGAAGGTAAAGCCGGTAAGGGCGGCAAATAAAAGGAGTGAAACGAAATGGTTAATAAGCCAGATAGCAATAAGGCTCGCCAAAAGCGTCACACAAGAGTGCGTAGCAAGATTTCAGGCACAGCAGAGTGTCCACGCCTTAATGTTTTCCGCTCCCTGAACCACATTTATGCTCAGTTGATTGATGATGTAACAGGAATAACCTTAGCATCAGCATCAACAGTAGAGAAGGAATTCAAGGATTACGGCGGAAATAAAGCTGCAGCTCGTCAGGTTGGCAAGTTGCTTGCTGAAAGAGCCGCAAAGAAGAATATAACAGAAGTTGTTTTTGACCGTGGCGGTTATGTATATCACGGTCGCATACAGGAACTTGCAGAGGGTGCTCGTGAGGGCGGACTCAAGTTCTAAAACAGTAAGGAGGAATACTTTTGGCTAAGATTGACGCATCTACAATGGATTTACAAGAACGCGTTGTTGCCATCAATCGTGTATCAAAGACAGTCAAGGGCGGACGTATTTTTAAGTTTGCTGCACTTGTAGTTGTTGGAGACGGTAATGGAACAGTTGGATTTGGTCTTGGAAAATCAGGAGAAGTCCCGGATGCTATCCGTAAGGGTATAGAGGATGCCAAAAAGAACTTGATTAAAGTTTCTCTTAAGGGAACAACAATCCCTCATGAGGTAACAGGCAAGTTCGGAGCAGGAGTAGTTTTGCTCAAGCCAGCAGCTCCAGGTACTGGAGTTATCGCAGGTGGTCCGGTCCGTGCTGTTGTTGAAACAGTAGGAATAAAGGACATCCGCTCAAAGGCACTCCGTTCAAATAATCCATGCAATGTTGTAAGAGCAACAATAGACGGCTTGTCTCAGCTCCGTAATGCTGACGAAGTTGCAGCAGTTCGCGGAAAGACAGCTAAAGAAATTTTAGGTTAAGGAGGGTGGTAAAAATGGCAAAAGCAAAAAGTAATGAAACCGTTCAGGTCAAACTCGTAAAGAGCCTTATCGGTAGCAAAAAAGACCAGATTGCCACCGCTCATGCACTTGGTCTTCATAAAATCGGGGATGTAGCTACACAGCCTAACAATTCCCAGACTCAAGGCAAGGTTAGAAAAATAAGTCATCTTATCGAGGTAACCGAAGCGTAAGCAAGGAGGTGCGAATATATGAAATTGCACGAGCTTTCACCGGTAGCAGGTTCCAAAAAGGAAGTTAAGCGTATCGGTAGAGGTGCAGGTTCTGGTCAAGGAAAAACTGCAGGTAAAGGCCATAAAGGTCAAAAGGCAAGAGCTGGTAGAGGTATGCGTCCGGGATTTGAAGGTGGACAGATGCCTTTGCAGAGAAGAATTCCAAAGAGAGGATTCAACAATATCTTTGCTAAGGAAATCGTATCAGTTAATGTATCTGCTCTTGACAAAGCATTCAACGATGGAGACGTTGTTGATATAGCTGCACTTAAAAATGCAGGTCTTATAAAGAAAGAACTCGACGGAGTAAAGGTTCTTGGAAATGGAGAAATCACCAAGAAACTTACAGTTCAGGTTAATGCCTATTCTGAATCAGCAAAGCAGAAAATTGAGGCGGCTGGCGGAAAGGCTGAGGTGATCTGAAATGCTGCAAACTATTGCAAATGCGTTTAAGGTCCCAGAGTTACGCAAAAAACTCTTATTTACAGCATTTATAATTCTTATATTCAGAATTGGTGCTGCAATTCCTGTACCGTTCACTGATGCCACAATGGGAATCATTGACCAGTCAGCAGGAAACTTTATGAACTATTTAAGTATGATGACAGGTGATGCATTTAATTACGGAACGATTTTCGCAATGTCAATCACTCCATACATTAACGCATCAATCATCATTCAACTTTTAACTGTTGCAATTCCGGCTCTCGAAAGACTCGCAAAAGAGGGCGAGGAAGGACGCAAGAAGATAACACGTATAACACGTTATACAGCAATGCTTATCGGCTTACTTCAAAGTACAGCATATTTCTTCTATTTGCGTAATGGCAACCATCTTACCGTTGCAGCCAACGGTGAAGCATTCACCGGAGGATATGCCGTACTTCAGGCATTAGCAGTAATCCTTACCTTTACAGCAGGCTCAGCACTCCTTATATGGCTTGGTGAGCAAATCAATGCAAAGGGTGTAGGAAACGGAATTTCAATGATACTTTTCGCAGGAATTGTATCAAGAATACCAACAACAATGACACAGTTGTACGAATATTTCAGCAGAGGCGGACTTTACTATGCCTTTGCACCGATAGCACTCATATTAATGCTCCTTATGGTAGTATTTATAGTATGGATGGACAATTCTGAAAGAAGAATTCCTGTACAATATGCTAAAAGAGTTGTTGGACGTAAGATGTATGGTGGCCAGAACACGCATATGCCAATAAAGGTTAATATGTCTGGTGTTATGCCGATTATCTTCGCAAGCTCAATACTTTCACTTCCACCAACAATCGAAATGTTCTTTACAATAAAAGAAGGTAGCGGTTGGGCAAAATTCTTTGATTTATTCGATGCAAGCCACTGGTTCTACGGTCTGTTCTATTTCTTGCTGATTATATTCTTTGCATACTTCTATGCAACAATCCAATACAATCCAATCGAAATGGCAAACAACCTTCGTAAAAACAGCGGTGCAATCCCGGGGATTCGTCCCGGAAAGCCAACATCTGATTATATTATGAAGATTTTGTCAAGAATTACATTGTTGGGAGCATTGTTACTCAGCGTTGTTGCTTTGTCTCCGATAATCTTCTCACAGATTACATCGTTGACAGGTAGCGTGATGAACATTTCACTGGGCGGAACTTCAGTAATTATTATGGTAGGCGTTGCACTGGAAACAGTAAGACAACTCGAATCACAAATGATGATGAGGCACTACAAAGGATTTCTTGACTGATTATAAAAAAAGGAGAGAAAACGATTATGAAGATAATATTTCTTGGAGCACCAGGCGCAGGAAAAGGAACTCAGGCTGAAGTAGTTAGCCAAAAGCTTTCCATACCAACTATCTCAACAGGTAACATTATCCGTGAGGCCCTTTCAACAGGAACCGAAATGGGTAAGAAGGCAAAGGAATATATTGAGTCAGGTAAACTCGTCCCTGATGATGTCGTAATCGGCATAATCAAGGAGAGACTCGCAAATGACGATTGTGCAAACGGATTTATCCTTGATGGATTTCCACGTACAATTCCTCAGGCAGAAGCACTTGACCAGATGGGCATTGAAATTGACAAAGTTGTTGAAATTAATGTACCGGATGAGAAGATTGCAGAGAGAATGTCAGGAAGAAGAGTATGCCTTGCATGCGGTTCATCTTACCATTTAATCTATAAAAAGCCTGAAGTTGAAGGAGTTTGCGACAACTGCGGAAGTCAACTTGTACAACGTAAAGATGACCATGCAGACACAGTAAACAGCAGGCTACAAGTCTACCACGAGCAGACAGAGCCTTTGAAGGATTACTATGCTAACAAGAATAAACTTAGCGTAGTTGATGGTCAGGGTGATGTAACAGATATTACAAAATGCATCCTGAACGCATTGGAGGATTAAGCATGATAGTGCTAAAAACCAGCCGAGAGCTTGCTCTTATGAAAGAAGCGTGCAGAATATCGGCTGAAGCATTAAAGATAGCGGGTCAGGCGGTTCAGCCTGGAGTAACGACTGCAGAGATTGATAAAATTGCATACGACTATATTATCAGTCAAGGTGCAGAACCAAACTTCCTTAATCTATATGGTTATCCCGCTACTGCATGCATTTCCATAAATGATGAGGTTATTCATGGAATACCAAGCAAAGAATGTGTGATTAAAGAAGGCGACTTGGTCAGTATAGACCTTGGAGCAAAGATTAATGGCTTTAACGGCGACAATGCCGCCACTTTTGCAGCGGGCAAGATAAGTCCGGAGGCAAAGCGGCTGAGCGACACAACTCGAGAATCTCTTTATGAGGGAATCAAGAAAGCTGTTGCAGGCGGTAGAATCGGTGATATAGGCAGTACGATTGCACGATATTGCGAGGAAAGAGGCTATTCGGTTGTCCGTGATTTCACGGGACACGGAGTAGGAGCAAAATTACATGAAGGACCCGAAGTACCAAATTTCGGAACACCTGGAAGAGGTGTACGCCTGTTACCCGGCATGACAATTGCTATCGAACCTATGATAAATCAGGGTCGAGCCCAGGTGAAAACTCTGTCCGACGGATGGACAGTAAAAACCGTTGACGGAAAGCTTTCAGCTCACTTCGAACACACGGTTGCAATTACCGAAGATGGTCCTGTAATTCTTACACAACTGTAAGGAGGAAATGACTATTGGAATTGCAAAAAGGAAGTGTTGTCCGCTCAAGGGCGGGTCATGATTTGGGAGAGCACTTTGTTGTTGTGGATATTACAGACAGCTATGTCTTTATTTGCGACGGAAGGCAAAGACCGCTTGAAAATCCCAAACGAAAAAACCCTTTGCATATAGCAAAGACAAACACAATACTGACATCCGAGCAAATGAGATCAAACAGCGGATTGAGGAAAGCACTAAGACCATTTAATGAAAATAGTGCAAAAACATCATTAAAAGGGGGCAATTAAAATGTCTAAGCAGGATATGATAGAAATCGAAGGTACAGTGGTTGAAGCATTACCAAATGCTACATTTCAGGTTGAACTTGAAAATGGCCACAAAATTTTAGCCCATATTTCAGGAAAGCTTCGTATGAATTTCATACGCATACTTCCTGGCGATAAGGTGACGGTCGAAATGTCGCCATATGACCTCACTCGCGGGCGTATAACATGGCGTTCAAAGTAACTTTTTATAAAAAGTATTCGTTTTAAGTATTAGGAGGTATTACAATGAAAGTCAGACCTTCTGTCAAGAAAATTTGCGAAAAATGCAAAGTAATTAAGCGCAAGGGAAAAGTCATGGTTATCTGTGAAAATCCTAAGCACAAGCAGCGTCAGGGTTAACCGACGCAAACCATTTAATGGAGGTGCAACTGACAAATGGCGCGTATATCAGGTGTTGATTTACCAAGAGATAAGAGAGTAGAAATTGCTCTTACCTACATTTTCGGCATAGGCCGTAAAACAGCAAGCGATATCATTGCAGCAACAGGAATAAATCCAGACTTAAGAGTCAAAGATTTAACTGAAGATGATGTAGCAAAGCTTCGTGAATACATTGATCATAATGTAAAGGTTGAAGGAGACCTTCGCCGTGAAACAGCTTTTGACATCAAGAGACTCATTGAAATCGGCTGCTACCGTGGCGTACGTCATCGCAAGGGTCTTCCAGTAAGAGGCCAGCGTTCAAAGACAAACGCTCGTACACGTAAGGGTCCAAAGAAGACAATAGCAAACAAGAAGAAGTAAGCTTTTTAGGAGGGATACAATGGCTACCAAGGGTTCAGGTAAGAAAACCACAGCCACAAGAAGGCGTCGCGACCGCAAGAACATTGAACGCGGTTCGGCACATATCCAATCCACCTTCAACAACACAATTGTTACCATAACAGATACTCAGGGAAATGCAGTTTCATGGGCAAGCTCAGGAGAAATGGGCTTCAGAGGCTCAAGAAAGTCAACTCCTTTTGCTGCACAAACAGCTGCTGAAACAGCTGCAAAGGCTGCAATAGAGCATGGTATGAAAACTGTTGAGGTTTATGTTAAGGGTCCGGGTGCAGGCCGTGAAGCAGCAATCAGAGCATTGCAGACAGCAGGCTTGGAAGTTAGCATGATTAAAGATGTTACTCCAATTCCTCATAATGGCTGCCGCCCACCAAAGAGAAGGCGTGTATAACATAAATTTAGGAGGTGTAATAACACATGGCAAGATATACCGGAGCGGTATGTAAAATGTGCCGCCGTGAGGGCAAGAAACTCTTCCTTAAGGGAGATCGTTGCTACACAGGAAAGTGTGCTCTTGAGCGTCGTTCCTATGCCCCTGGCCAACATGGACAGAGCCGCAAGAAAACTTCCGAATACGGTTTGCAGCTTAGAGCAAAGCAGCAGGCAAGACGTTTCTATGGTATTCAGGAAGGACAATTCCACAAGTATTTCCTTATGGCAGAACGCCAGCAAGGTGTAACAGGTGAAAACCTGCTTAGAATATGTGAGAGCCGTTTAGACAATGTTGTCTATTTGCTCGGTTGGGCAAGCTCTCGTACAGAAGCAAGACAACTCGTAAACCACGGACACTTTAAGGTTAACGGAAAGAAAGTTGACATTCCTTCATATCTTCTCAAAGTAGGAGATGAGGTTAGCATTAAAGATAAGAGCCGTGAGAGCGATAAGTTTAAATCAGTTCTCGAAAATAATGCATCAAGACCTGTACCAACATGGCTTGAGCTCAACAGAGAATCACTTTCTGCAAAGATTATCAATCTCCCAGACAGAGATCAAATCGCAGCTCCTGTTGAAGAGCATTTCATCGTCGAGTTTTACTCAAAATAATGCCGCATAGCATTTATTTTGTGAAACTCACATTTCAAGGAGGGTTTTGAATGATAGGAATCGAGAAGCCCAGAATCGAAGCATTCGATTTAGATGGTAATGATAATTATGGTAAGTTTACACTTGAACCACTTGAGCGTGGATACGGTACAACCGTAGGCAATAGCTTGCGTCGAGTATTGTTGTCCTCACTCCCTGGCTATGCCATAACATCTGTCAAAATAGATGGCGTTCTTCATGAGTTTTCAACAATTCCGGGCGTTAAAGAAGACGTAACCGAAATTGTTCTTAATCTCAAGGGCGTTATATTAAAAATTCATGGCGAAGGCCCAAAAACAGTTTATGTTGAAGCAAGCGGTGAATGCGAAGTAACTGCAGGCGACATTAAGACTGATTCAGAGGTCGAAATCCTTAATCCAGATTTGCACATCGCATCACTTGATAAGGATGCAAAGCTTAGCATGGAAATGACAGTTGATATGGGTAGAGGATATGTTTCAGCTGAAAGAAATAAGCAGGAACTTCTTCCGGCCATTGGAGTTATCGCCATCGATTCAATTTACACACCCGTTTTAAAGGTGAACTATACGGTTGAGAACACACGTGTAGGTCAGATAACTGACTTTGACAAGCTTACGCTTGAAGTGTGGACGAACGGAACAATTTCTGCAAAGGAAGCAGTTTCGCTCGGAGCCAAGATCCTCAACGAGCACCTCAAATTATTTATCGACCTGTCTGAGAATGAATTTGCAGCAGATATTATGGTCGAAAAAGATGACAATTCAAGAGAAAAAGTCTTGGAGATGACCATTGAGGAACTTGACCTGTCTGTTCGCTCTTTCAATTGCTTGAAGAGAGCGGGTATAAACACAGTAGAGGATTTGATTAACAAGTCCGAAGAGGATATGATGAAAGTTCGCAACCTTGGAAAGAAATCTCTTGACGAAGTTGTTGCAAAGCTTAGTTCTCTTGGCTTTAATCTTAACAAAGAAGATGAATAATTAATCAAATCCAATTATAGAGACACGGTAAAGGAGTGATTTTAATGCCCGGTACCAGAAAGCTTGGCAGAGCCAGCGATCATCGTAAGGCAATGCTTAGAGCAATGGTTACCTATCTGTTTGAGAATGGCAGAATAGAAACCACCGTTACAAGAGCTAAGGAAGTACGTTCAATGGCTGAGAAGATGATTACTCTCGGTAAGGATGACTCCCTTCATTCAAAGAGACAGGTTTTGGCATACATCACAAAAGAAGATGTCGCCAAAAAGCTGTTTGATGAAATCAGTCCAAAATATAAGGACCAGAACGGCGGTTATTGCCGTATTATTAAGACAGGACCACGTCGTGGAGATGCTGCAGAGATGTGCATCATCGAGCTTGTCTGATAATCGAATAATCATATAGGTATATAAATTACTAAGGCTCTGCTTTTTAAGCAGGGCCTTTTTAATATGCCTAAAAATAGAAAAGTAAGGATTTGAAAACAACCCAATAATTAGCAAAATAATGTCAAAAAAAGAAGAAAATTGAATAGCATAATGCCCAAAAATTAATTAACACAAATTTAGAGTCTAATTCTTCATCAC
>CAYMZO010000013.1:0-17183 GCA_964394885.1 uncultured Eubacteriales bacterium
ATAATTAGGAAATTAGAAAGACGTTTTAATCAGGATGTTTATTGGGATATAAAGGAGGTTATTATATGTTTGCTGAACGATTAAGATCATTAAGAGAAATGCACGGATTGTCCCAGCAACAGGTCGCAGACGCTTTACAGGTTCATCGTTCTACTTATTCATATTACGAGCTCGGTACAAGTCAGCCGCCTTTTTCCACTCTTATTAAGCTTGCTAAAATTTTTAAAGTTGAGCCAAACTTCCTTTTGGGTTTTGATGTTGAAAGTGATAATGTTCTTCATTCTGATGAACCGTATTATATCAGCAAAAAAAAGGATTCACCAAGATATGTTTGTGATTTAACCTCTGATGAGCAAAAACTTGTCCTTGCTTACAGACTTATAGAGGATAAAAGTAGAGCATTGGGCTCGTTACAGGATATTTTAATGGAAGAATCCAATTAATTAAAATTTTAAGCACCACTATATATTGTGTTTTCCATAGAATAATTACACATTCGTGTAATTATTCTATATTTTTATTGTTTTTTACCTGTTTATATTCAAAGTGATAAAATTTTGGGTTGTTTTTTATTAATTATTTAGCTTGACACCACCCTATATATGCTATAAAATGTATTTTGTACTATAAAAAAGACACAACATATTGTATATGTGTGAAACATTCAGCGCATATATGTGAAACATTATCTATTTTCGGAGGATTAAAAATAATGATAAGTACAATTATCAAAAGAGATGGTCGTGAGGTTGAATTCTCACTTGATAAAATTGCAAATGCCGTCTATTTGGCAGCACAGGCAACAGGTGGCAAAGACTATGAGGTTGCACTTGGCATTGCCAATCAGGTTTCTGAATATATTGAAAATACCGGGATTGAAAAACCAAACGTTGAAGAAATCCAAGATGCCGTTGAAAAGGTCCTTATTGAAAGTGGACATGCTCGTACAGCAAAGGTATTTATTCTTTATCGTTCCGAGCGTTCAAAGGTTCGTGAAATGAACACAAGACTTATGAAAATTTATGAAGGTCTTACTTTTGTTGACGCAAAAGAGAACGATATAAAAAGAGAAAATGCAAATATTGATGGCGATACTTCAATGGGAACTATGCTTAAATATGGTTCTGAAGGTGCAAAGCAGTTTAATGAACTTTATGTTTTAAAACCTGAACATTCAAAAGCACATCACGAAGGTGATATACACATTCACGACCTTGACTTTTTAACACTTACCACAACCTGCTGTCAGATTGATATAATAAAGTTGTTTGAAGGTGGATTTTCAACAGGACACGGATTTTTACGTGAACCAAATGACATAGCAAGCTATTCAGCCCTTGCCTGCATTGCTATTCAGTCCAACCAAAACGACCAGCACGGCGGTCAAAGCATACCTAACTTTGACTTTGGTATGGCAAAAGGTGTTTCAAAAACATACAGAAAAATCTATGTTGCCAATCTTTCAAAAGCACTTGAATTGCTCTGTGGTTTTGAGGATGCACTTGCAGCAACCAAAAATCTTTGCAAAGAGGTTGAGACTTTACACAAGGTTTCCCCTGTTCTTGCAAACAACAATGGCTATCAGGAGTTTGAAGCTGATTTACTCATAAATAAATATAATCTTTCCGAAGAGTGCGTTGAAAAAGCACAGGAATTTGCGATTGTAAAATCTGTTAAAGAAACAGACAGAGCAACATATCAGGCAATGGAAGCCTTGGTTCATAACCTTAACACAATGCATTCAAGAGCAGGTGCTCAGATTCCATTCAGCTCAATAAACTACGGAACTGATACATCTCCCGAAGGCCGACTTGTTATAAAGAACGTTCTTCTTGCAACTGAATCAGGACTTGGAAACGGTGAGACACCGGTATTCCCAATCCATATTTTCAGAGTAAAAGAAGGCATCAACTATAATAAAGAAGATCCAAACTACGATTTGTTCAAGCTTGCTTGCAGAGTTTCTGCAAAGCGTTTGTTCCCTAACTTTTCTTTTATGGATTCTCCTTTTAACAAGCAATATTTCAAGGCTGACGACTATAATACTCAGGTTGCATATATGGGTTGTCGTACAAGAGTTATTGGAAACGTTTATGACCCTTCAAGAGAAGTTACCTGTGGAAGAGGAAACTTGAGTTTTACATCAATAAACCTTCCAAGGCTTGCAATCAAAGCTCACGGAAATATTGATTTATTCTTTGAGGACCTTGACAGAAAGATTGACCTTGTTATTGACCAACTTGTCGACAGACTTGAGCTTCAAGCTAAAAAAAGAGTCCGCAACTATCCATTCCTTATGGGACAAGGCTTATGGCTTGACTCAGACAAGCTCGGACTTGACGATGAGCTTGGAGATATCTTAAAGCACGGCACATTATCCGTTGGATTTATCGGTCTTGCCGAAACTCTTAAATCTCTTGTTGGTGCTCATCACGGTGAATCTCAAGAGGCAAGAAATCTTGGAATAGAGATTATTGCTCATATGAGAAACAGAATGGATGAAGAGAGCAAAAAGACAGGTCTTAACTTTAGTCTTCTTGCAACACCTGCAGAGGGTCTTTCAGGACGTTTTGTTAAAATCGACAGAGAAAAATATGGTGTTATTCCGGGAGTTACAGACAGAGCTTATTATACTAACTCATTCCACGTTCCTGTTTACTACCCTATCTCTGCTTTTGAAAAGATAAAGATAGAAGCTCCATATCACGAGCTTACAAATGCAGGACATATCTCATACATTGAAATGGACGGAGACCCAAGTGAAAATCTTGAGGCATTTGAAGCTGTTATTCGTTGTATGAAGGAAAACAACATGGGATATGGCTCAGTTAATCACCCTGTTGACAGAGACCCTGTTTGTGGTTATACAGGAATCATAGGCGATGTTTGTCCTCGTTGCGGAAGACACGACGGTGAAGGTGTTGACGAAAAGCTTCTTCGCAAACTTAAAGGACTTTCAATCGAAGATGTTCATAACTATGACGATAATGAGCTTGAGGAAGACGATAAAATTCCAAACTCTATTGATGATATAGAGACAAATGTAGAAAACAATCAGGAAACTGTTTCAGAATAATTTTATTAGCGTTTTTAAAAAGGAGATTTTGAATTATGGAAAACAAAACAATTGGCGATGGAGTAAAGTTTGAAAGAATTAGAAGAATTACAGGCTACCTTGTTGGTACTCTTGATAGATTTAACGATGCAAAATTTGCAGAGGTTAACGACCGTGTTAAGCACTCAATCGGTACCGGCAACGGGGAGTTTGAGCAAATCTAATGGAAGTTGAAAAGCTTAGGCTTGCAGGTGTAATCAGAGAGTCTGTTGTTGATGGCCCCGGTTGGAGACTTGTTGTTTTTGTTCAAGGCTGTCCGCATCACTGCGAAGGGTGTCAGAACCCTCAGACACACGATTTTAACGGTGGATATGATTCCTCTGTCGAAAACATTTTAAAAGTTGTTAAAGCGAACAAGCTGCTTGCAGGAATAACATTGAGTGGTGGAGACCCTTTTACACAGGCAAAACCGCTTGCTATCCTTGCAAATAGGGTTCATCAAATTGGTCTTAACGTTGTTGCATACACCGGCTGGACGTATGAGCAATTAATTGCTGGGGCAAACGAAAGCAATGGTTGGCTTGAACTTTTAGAGGAAGTTGACTGGCTTGTAGACGGAAGATTTGAGATTGAAAAGAAATCTCTTAATGTTAAGTTTCGTGGCTCAACCAATCAGAGAATTATTGATGTTCAAAAATCTCTCAAGTCCGGCTTTGCAGTAGAAACAGATTTATAAGTTGAATTTTAAAAAGACTCACACTTTTTGGTGTGAGTCTTTCTTTTCTTTTGCATCCAACTAAAATTTTATGTTCCAATAATTATTTTTTAAGGGGTGTTATTAAATCTTATCTCTTATTTATAAGACATTTTTATTAAAACTTATAAAGTTTATCAATAAGCATAAAACATCCTATGCCTACGTCGTGTAAAGCCATACACCCTTACATATAAAACGTCCGGTATTTTTACAATAAATAATAAAGACGTAGCTGAATAAGCTTTAAAAAATAAGAAGATAAAAAAGCACCGCATAAAATGCGATGCTTTAAAAATTTCTCTTTTAATTACTGCTCGTCTGCGTAAACGCTAACCTTTTTACGGTCTTTACCCATACGCTCGAACTTTACTTTACCGTCAACAAGTGCAAACAAAGTATCGTCTGAACCTCTGCCAACATTGTTGCCTGGGTGAATATGAGTACCACGCTGTTTTACAAGAATGTTTCCTGCAAGAACAAACTGACCGTCTGCACGCTTAACACCAAGTCTCTTAGACTCAGAATCACGTCCGTTACGGGTTGAACCCATTCCCTTTTTATGAGCAAATAATTGGATATTTATTTTAAGCATTACGTACACCTCCGAATTTTAACTTAATGTTTTTAGGATAATCCTCTGAAAGACATTTAATGTGTGCCACAAAACCCGTTAATAAATCTTGAGCTTGCCTTGCGGACTCTCTTCTTAGTTCAAGACGCATATATCCGTCCTTTACAGAAACGTTTGCATCTATTCCCATAACGTCTGTTATAGTGTTGACCGTCATATAAGCCGCAGATGAAACCGCTGCACAGACAATATCTTCACCAAACTGACCAAATCCTGAATGACCACTCAATTCAAAGCCTGTTATAAGACCTGACGGAGTTTTGCAAACTTTAAGCACAGTCATACTTATGCCTTTATTGAAGCGATTTCAACCTTTGTATATGGTTGTCTGTGGCCCTTCTTACGCTTCTCGTTCTTCTTTGACTTGTAAGTGAAAACAGTAATTTTCTTGCCCTTACCGTTCTTCACAGCAGTTGCTGCAACTTTTGCACCCTTAACATAAGGATCGCCGACCTTTAAGCCGTCATCAGTTGCAACTGCAATTACCTTGTCAAAAGTAATCTTTGCATTTTCCTCAACATCAAGCTTCTCGATGTAGATGGTGTCCCCAGCTGAAACTTTATACTGCTTTCCGCCAGTCTCGATTATTGCGTACATTTTTTAACCTACCTTTTAATTAGACTCGCTACTCATAGGCGAAACTGAAAAGCTTACTTACAGCTAAAACATAGCTGCCCAGAATATGCGGCGTATAGGATTATACCATAACTGACAATCCTTGTCAATTAATTTTCAGTCCTTTTTAGGCATTATAATTGCCAATATAATATAGACAAGTATCCCCGGGAAGCCCGCAGACAGAATAGAAATCAATACATAAAGAATTCTTACTATTGTAGGGTCTGCATTTATGTATTCTGCAAGTCCTCCACAAACACCTTCCAACATTTTATTTGTGCTGCTTTTATAAAGTTTTCTATCCATTTTAAACTCCCCTTTTTTATTTATTTTATTATGTATTACTCTATGTTATTTTGAATCTTTGCTGCTGTAAGAGTATTTTGCATAAGCATTGCAACTGTCATAAGACCAACTCCACCTGGTACAGGTGTTATGTAATCTGCAACTTCCTTTACGCTTTCAAAATCAACATCTCCGCAAAGCTTATTGTTTTCATCTCTGTCCATTCCGACGTCGATAACAACAGCACCGGGCTTTACCATATCTGCTGTTAAGAATTTTGCAATTCCTATTGCAACAACCAAAATATCAGCGTTCTTTGTAATCTCTTTTAAATTTTGAGTTTTTGAATGGCAGATTGTAACTGTTCCGTTCTTTTGAAGTAAAAGCATTGACATTGGCTTTCCTACAATGTTACTTCTTCCGATAACAACGCAATTTTTGCCCTGAATATCAATGTTTTGTGATTTTAAAAGTTCCATTACTCCTGCCGGTGTACAAGGTAAAAATTTATAGTCGCCAATCATAATATGTCCGACATTTTGAGGATGAAATGCATCAACATCTTTAAGTGGTGAAATTGCTTTTATAATTGCCTCTTCATCAATATGCTTTGGAACAGGCAACTGACAAAGAATACCATTAACTGTTTTGTCGTTGTTAAGCTTGTCTATCAGTTCTAAAAGTTCCTCTTGAGTTGTACTTGCAGGAAGTGCATACTCAACAGATTCAAAGCCCACTCTTTCGCAAGCTTTTTTCTTGTTATTAACGTATGTTCTGGAAGCACCATCATCACCAACGATTATAACAACAAGCTTTGGCTTTATACCCTTTTGAGCAAGCTCGGCAGTTTCAGCTGCAACCTTGTCCTTAATCATATCAGATACTACTCTTCCATCAATTATCTTCGCCATCAATATCCATACTCTCCTCATTTTGTTTTTGTTCTTTTACTTCTGTTTGCTTTATATTAGAAGCTTTTTTAATCTTAACAAAATTATATATTAAAAGTGCAAAACATACAATCACAAGTATTCCCGAAAGCACTTGTGAAACTCTTATGCCTGATGTTCCGATATAAAGGCTATCTGTTCTCAATCCCTCGACAACAACCCTTTCAAGCCCATACCAAACGCCATAGCTTAAAATAATCTGGCCATCAAACTTCTTATATTTTGAGCAAACATAGTATAACAAAATTGCTCCTAAAATGCACCACAAAGATTCGTATAAAAAGGTTGGATGAACGGGAATATCCGGGTCAACTGAAAACCCGTTTGCCTCGAACTCTGCCTGATGTGAAATTATATATTCCTGAATTTTTTTACTTGTCATACCCCAAGGCATTGTAGTATTTGTACCAAATGCCTCTTGGTTTGTAAAATTGCCCCATCTGCCTATTCCCTGTCCAATCAAAAATCCAACAGAGGCAACATCAAGAGTTTTCAAAAAGCTTGTCTTATTTATTTTGCAAACAACCAGAGCTGCAAGTATTGCACCAATCAATCCACCATAGATTGCAAGACCACCCTCGTATATTTTTAATATATCTGAAGGGTGTTGAGAATAGTAACTCCACTCAAACAGTACATAATAAAGTCTTGCACCGATTATTGCAAAAATTGTTCCGTAAATTACTGCATCATAGAATTTTTCTACATCCATATCTTGTTTTTTGGCAAGTTTTGTTGCAGCAACAAGTGCCAACACAAAGCCTATTGCAATTAAGACTCCATACCACATTATCGTCATCTGATGTCCAAAAAGCGTAAATTCAGCAAGTACAGAGGGTATGCTAAACCCTCTGTCTATACCTGAAAAATATACAACGGTATAATCACTCATACTTTACTCCTTTACAACCAACAGCAATAAAAGCACATTTTTATTATGATGGGAAAATTATTGACAATGCACTTTTGCTTTCGTCCATCTGGCTTTTAAATCTCTGCTCTATATCAGAAAGTGTAATTGATTTAAACACATCAATTTCATCAAACAGCTCATACCCTTCAAAATGAGCGGCAACAAGCTCGTTTGCAATTCCGTCGACATCATTGTAACCCATTATGGTTCTACCGTAAAGCATTTTTCTAACCCTTTGGAAATTCTTGTCATCAAAGCCATTTTTCTTTATTTTTGCTATTTCTTCTTTTATTCTCTTAGCAACCGTCTTTGGTTCCTTTGACTCACCCGAGAAGATTACAGCTGAATATCCGTAGCCTGTAAAATATTCATAACCAAAGCTGGTATTTATAAGGCCTTGTGTAAACAACTCTTTATATAGCGGTGATGTATCACCTGCAATAATTTCAAGAATTATACTTGTGCAAATTCTCTCCTTTAAACTTCTCAAAGGAGTATCATACGTCTCTTTAAATCCAAGAGTAAACAGTGGCATCGAAACAGAAAGCTTTTGCTCTATATAATCCTCGGCAATACTTTCAGGCTCTTCAAAGCTTGTGCGTTCTGTTTTCATCTCATCTGACGGCTTTAAAAGTCTGTCTGCAATTTCCATAACTTCGTTTACCGTTGTTTTACCTGCAACGGCAAGAACCATATTGTTCAAATTATAAAAAGTGTTGTAGCAATCGTACAGTGTTTTATCGGTTATTTCTGCAATAGACTCAACTGTTCCGGCTATATCTATTCTTACAGGATGATTGTGATACATAACCTTAAGAAGATTAAACAGTACTTGCCAATCTGCTTCATCCTCATACATTTTTATTTCCTGTCCTATAATCCCCTGTTCCTTTTGAACTGTCTTTTCCGTAAAATACGGATGCTGGACAAAATCAAGCAGAATCTCAAGAGACTCTTTAAAGTTGCCTGAGCAGGAAAACAAATAACAGGTCTTGTCAAATGAAGTATAGGCATTGGCAGATGCTCCTGTCTTTGCATATCTTGCAAAGGCATCAAGCTCTTCACTTTCAAACAGCTTATGCTCAAGGAAATGTGCTGTACCCTCTGGGATTTTTACAACTTCATTACTGTTTCTAAGCTTAAAGGCTGTATCTATTGAGCCATAATTTGTTCCAAAAATTGCATAGGTTGAAGAGTAATCGGGCTTTTCATAGACAATAATTGTAAGCCCGCTCTTATGATTTATTTTATAATAACTGTCTCCGAGAAGCTCGTTTTTTATTTCTGTTATATTGTTCATTTTGCTTCCTCCTCTTCACTTGACAGCATATAAATTGTATCTAAGGTTACTTTTTTTGCAGCATCTGCAACCTGCTGTGCAGTAACATTTTCAATCTCTTCAACTATATTTTGAGGAGTTTTAAATTTCTTTGCTGTTGTCTGGCTGTATCCCCAGGCATCTATATCTTCCGGAGTGTCAGAAACTCTCATAAGAGTGTCCTTAAGCCCTGCTATTGACGCCTCCAGTTCCTCTTTGGTAAAGTTGCCGTCCTGCATAAGCTTAAGCTGATTATTAATCTCTGTTATCGCCTTTTCTTCATTTTCTTTTTCAATTCCGCTCTGGACCATAATTATGCCCTTTTGTCTAAACAGTCTTGCGGAACAGTAATAGCAAAGGCTCATTTTTTCTCTTACGTTGGTAAACAGCTTTGAATATGGTGCTCCACCGAAAAGGTCAACCATAACTCTGACTGCACCAAAGTTCTCATCTTGATAATTTATTCCTGCACGATACCCAATAACAAGCTTTCCTTGACTTATCGGCAGTTGTTCATTAACTCTATTTACTGTTTCCGACTTTTCGATAAGCTTTGTATTAATTTCGCATATATTATCCCTTGAAATTTTTAAAAATCTGGTTTTAAGCATTTCAGAAATTTCGTCTGCATCTGTATTTCCCACTACATTAACTTGAACGACAGCCTTTTTAAGCATATTTTCCCAAGCGTTATAAATTGACTCCTGAGTAAGCTTTTCAACGTCCTGTGCATTACCGTAGCAGTTTATTCCATAGGCTTCATCTTTACACATTATCTCTTCGCAACGACGAAGAGCATAAACTCGTTTGTCATTCTTTTCGCTTTCAATTCGTTCAAGCAAAAGACGCTTTTCACGCTCTACCTCTTTAAAATTAAACGCACCACTTTCAACATTGGGCTGGAAGATAAGGTCGCAAAGCAGTTCGGCACACTGCTTATATATGCTTTCATTTTCAAATGCAAAGCGGTCGTCAATCATACTCATTGAAAGTCGGATAACCTGAGCCTCTCCGATTTTTGTAACGCTCGGAATAACTATTGCTCCATAAAGCTCGGCAAGCCTTGCATTGAGTGCAGAAAAGTCTGTGTATTTACCGCAAGAACGGCTTAAAATATATGGCAAAATAGCATTTGCAGATGCGTCATTGCCAAGTGGCAACGCAAGATTAAATGATATTCTACCCGTTTTAAATCTGTCTGTTTTATAGTTGCAAACTCTGACTCCGTTGGCAACTACATTATTGTTAAATGAATTTTCCATAAAGGCCTCCCTATAACGAAAACCGAAATTGTTATATAAAAATAAATTATATTATAGCATATTTTACAAGTGATATATAGATTAAAATTGTAAATATTTTGTTATTTAAATACCATAATTACGTTATGATTATTGCCGTCAAGAGGAACAAATTCCGCTGTTTTTCCATCGACCGAAAGTTCATATTTATCGCCTCTTTTTACCTCAATATTTATAGTTGCACCGTCTTTTATTATTTTAGCATAATACTCGTTCCAACTGCTTGGCAATTTGGGGTTGAAAAACAGCTTGTTATCATATTGAATTATGCCGAGTAATCCCTCGTAAACCGTTCTGTAATACCAGCCGGCAGCACCGGTATAAAGCGACCATCCGCCTCTGCCTTCAACTCCGCTTTTTGAATAGACATCTCCGGCAAGTGCAAAAGCCTCTGTTTTGTATTTTAGTGCGGTCTTTTCATCCGTATATTTATGTGCAGGATTAATCATTCTAAGAAGCTTATAGCCTACATCCTGCTGACTGTTTTTTATTAGTGCATTGCAAAGCCATACCGCAGCGTGAGTATATTGTCCTCCGTTTTCTCTTATACCCTCCGGATAAGCATTTACATACCCTGCCTTTTTGCCGTTTGAAGTGAACGGTGGTGAGAACAGCTTTATTATTCCGTGTTCCACATCCACAAGTTTTTCAACCGCACTTTGAAGAGCTTTGTTTTTCCTCTGTTCATTCGGCATATCACTCAGAACAGAAAAGGATTGGGTAAGACTATCTATTTCACATTCATTCGAACCTTTGGCACCCATTGGTGTACCGTCGTCAAAAAATGCTCTTAGATACCATTCGCCGTTCCAAGCAGTATCATCAACAGCTGTTTTTAGTCTTTTTGACTCATCAACATATCTTTTTGCCCTTTCATTATCATTAAGCTTTTCACAGATATTTGCAAAATTTGTAAGAACCATTGAGAAGAATTGAGACAGCCATACACTTTCTCCCTTGCCCTTTTTACCAACCATATTAAAGCCGTCGTTCCAATCTCCTCCGCCTATAAGACAAAGTCCGTGTTCTCCAAACCTCATCGCCCGCTCTATTGCCTTAAAGCAATGCTCATATATATTTGCCTTTACATCGCTCTTTTGCAATTCAAAATATTTTTCATGCTCGTTTTCCGAAAGTTCTTCTCCTTTTACATAGGCAACATCAATGTCAAAAACAGAATAATCTCCTGTCTTTTGAGCATATTCGGAAGCAACAAACGGAAGCCATAGCAAATCATCACTGTATCTTGTTCGCACTCCCTTTGTTCCGCCTACATTTTTGGGCATTGTATGCCACCAATGCAAAACATCTCCTTGCTCAAATTGATGTGAACAGCATCTTATTATATGGGTTTTTACAAGCTGCGGATTTGTTAGCACAAGCGAGCTTACATCCTGCAACTGGTCTCTGAAACCGTATGCACCTCCACACTGAAAAAATCCTGTTCTTCCATATATTCTGCTGTTTACTATCTGCAACGGTAGCCAAGTGTTAAACATATAGTTGAGTTCGTCATCAGGCGTACTTATATATATTGAGTTTTCGTTCTTCTCTATCTCCAAATTTCTTGTTGTTACTATTGAAGAGGACTTTTCACTTTCTCCCCAGGACAAAATAAACCTGACGTTTTCCTGCCTTTTTGGAGGAAGTTTTATTTTTTTGCCAATAGCTGCACAACAATTATTATTTGGCATTAAGGTTTTTGAGTTCCATTTACCATTGAAAAACTCTGCTCGGTCGCAGGTAAAGAAGTCCGCTTTAGACAACAATCCAACCCTCATATATCCGTAAGGTCCAAGCGTGCAATGGTTGCTTACAGTTATGGATTTATCATCTATGCTTGACTTTAAAAGACGTGAATCTCTTCTGCTTATGCCCATAACAGGTTCGGTATAATAGACTATTTCCATAGTTTTATCCTCCGATTTAACGTTTTGGAGATTTACATCGCAATGCTTTATCATTCCCTTTTGTGGTACCCATACCGTTATGCTGTAATCTATTCCCTCTGCTGTTCCTGAATACTGAACAATCTTTTTTGAATATCTTACTGTTGCTCCGACTATTAAGTCATACACCGCTCCATTTATTCTTAAATAAATTTTTTCTCCGCTGTTATCCGTCATTGTATCGTTTGACCAAGGCGTTAGCTTATTCTCTCTTGAATTCAATGCCCAAGAAAACCCAAGCGATTTATCGCTAACAAGCGTTCCAAACGATTTGTTGGCTAAAACAACGCACCAAGGCAGTTTCGGCTTTTCGGTAACGGTAAACACTCCGGGTGTAAAGTATCCATACTTTACGTAAAAGGGATTTTCTGCTTTTATTGCAACAGGTTGCGTTGCCTTTTCCTTAAAAGGCTGATATTTAGGTGCCGGAAGCAGTATTCTATCCTCTCTTGGTGCAATATATGAGGACGTTGCCCTTAATGCAGTTATGCTTTTCTGCTCGTGCTTGCTTAAATCTATCGGAAATATTCCTGCTGCCTCCTGAGCACATTCATTTTCAAGAAGCTGTCTTATAGCATCTAAAATTGCAGTACCATTTTCGTCGTTTTCTTTATAGGCTATTAAAAGGTCTGTTATTATTCCACTTTTCCTTAGCTTTACAGCAATCCGAACATAAGGTGCTATTCTGTTTAAATCATCTTGCGAATCAATCTGAGTAAAAACAATTGGATTATCACCGGATATTCCAAACTCCCAAACCGACCTTTTATTATTTACATTTTGTATTCTTGCCTGAGTAATTTCCTTGCAATCGTTCTGGTCAAAAAGTATGCAGGGCAAGATTATTTCCGCTATCACCCCGTCTATTGTGTCATCTTTAAATGGAGATGGAGAAGCATTGCGTGGCAAAAGCACTCCGTCTTTTCTTGCCTTTAAGGCTCTGTCCGTTGCCTCCTGTATTGTTGACGCAACGCAGAGAAAAAGAGTGTTTGTTATTTGTTGTCTGGGCTCAATTTTCAGCTTAAGTTTAAGCACTGCACAAACGTCAGGTGTACCCTCTTTTTCAAGTTCTAAACTGCTTGTCAAAATTGACGGTATTCCGTACGGACTTTTTAAAACCGACTCTCTTGACATTCCAAAATCAAACTCACACTTTTCCAAAAATCCACATACCAGACTTAGTGGTTCCTCGTTGTTTCTTGACCTTCTGCTGAATGTCAAAAGATTGTTTTTTTCATCATATTCACCTTGTAAGAAAAGCTTTGAAAATGCAGGGTGTTGAATTTCCTCGTGGTGAATTAAAAGACTGGGTTCAAAATATATTATCAGTTCACCGTTGAATTCCTTTTTTGAAAGATTTTTTATTGTTATTCTTCTTTGCTCACACGGAATTCGAGGATGAACCATTGCGGTCATAGAGCATTCAATGCCCAATGATTTTGCCATTAATGTCATATCCGTATTCGAATAGCTTGCCTTAAAAAACGCCTTGCTATTGTAATCCAATGCTTTAGTTATCGGTAACGTTTTTCCGTCTTTTCTAACAAATGCAAATATTCCCAACGGTCTTTTTAACAAATCACTGCTATATCTTGTTATATCAGCTCCACGGTATCTTGACACTGACGAACCGTTATCGCAAATCACCATATTCCACTCACCGTTTGTGTATAATTTTACGTTTGGAGCAAGAGGATTGATGTCTGAAAATTCTTTTGTCATCGGTTCTTCTCTTTCAGGCCTTTGTGGCACTTCGTGTATTTCAACATCTCTAAAAAGAGGTGCCTCTGCCGGAATTTTTTCTTGAAGCAGGCTTACAGCTCCTGCCATTTTTTCGTCGCTCATAAATCTTTTCTGAACGACGTTGTCAAACAGTAAATTTGTTATGCAAAGCATACTCATACCAACGTGATGAGCCATATAGCTCCTTACAATCGCATAATCCTGTCCGTCTAATCTGTCCTGTGTAAAATCTGCCGCTTCATAAAAACCGCAACGTCCCGTCATTTGCATTTCTTCAAGTTCACTTAAGTTTTTAAGAGCCGCTTTAGGTTCAAAAGGAAGCACAAGAAAAGTTGAATACGGTGATATTACAAGGTCTGAGTTAAGTCCACGCTTAAGACCCAGCTTCTGTACTCCGTGTGCTTTATATTGATAATTCAGCTGTGAATCAAAAGAGTAAAAACCGCTTTCTGAAATGCCCCACGGGATTTTCTTTCCCTTTACTCTGCGTTTTTGACACCACGCACAAAAACGCAATGCCTCATATCCCATTGTATTTGAATAAACAGGCAAAACAATGCTCGGCATATAGTATTCAAACATTGTTCCTGTCCACGAAACTGGACCTGCATACCTGCTATCCGTTGCAAGAGTTCTGCCCAAAGCTCCCCAATGTTCCTTTGGTGCCTGTCTGCTTGCAATAGCATAAAAACTGGTCATCCTTGCTTCACTCATAAGCAAATCATAATACGAATTTGAAAAGCTATCATCCGTTAAGCTGTATCCAATATGGAACAGCTTTCTCCTTTTGTTGTATAACCTTGACAAGTCTGCATTATCTATAAGATTATTGAGCCTTTGAATAAGAGGCTTTATTTTGGGATTTTCCTGTTGTATATCGCAAAGTCCCTGACGCAAGGATACAATTGAGCAAAGAAAATTTCCACTGTCCACTGTTGACACATATTTAGGAGACATTGTGTCAAGTGTTTTTGTATCGTACCAGTTAAGCAAATTTCCTTCCCACTTCTCAAGCTTTTCAACGCTCGAAATACTCTTATCTAATCTTTCACACATTGTATCTGTATCTATAAATCCAAAATCTTTTGCACACAATGTACAAAGCAACATAAATCCTATATTGGTCGGAGATGTTCTGTGTGCAATTCTATGCACCGGTGTCTCCTGAAAATTGTCCGGTGGAAGATAATTATTTTCCTCGTTACAAAGCTCTTCATAATATTTCCACATACCGGAGGCATAG
This sequence comes from uncultured Eubacteriales bacterium, assembly GCA_964394885.1. Classification (GTDB taxonomy): domain Bacteria; phylum Bacillota; class Clostridia; order Oscillospirales; family Acutalibacteraceae; genus RZYX01. The sequence goes on from CAYMZO010000013.1 coordinate 14,764, forward strand.
GAAATGAGCTTTTGTCTGTCCTCATCATTAATATACGTAATAGTCGGTTTTTTTCTTTTTGCCGAAACAAATGCAAACACAATGTTTGAAACAAACGCAAGTCCGAGCAGAATATGAATCGGATGTCCGAACACAAGCATAATAACGCCTACTACAAGAGAAGGAAGATAGCGTTTAAAAAACCTCCAGCCATTTTGAGCTTTTTCACTTTCTGCCGCTGTTACCCATTGGAGTAAATTTTTATGGCTTATAAATTGTCTCCAAAGTGCTTTTAAAATTGCAGTAAAGCAAGTCCAAGCATTTTGAACAAGCATTACAATGGAAATTGCAGCACCCGAAAATGACTTTATTGCTGTTGGCATTGCGTTTGAATAGTACAACCTTGAAAACATTGAAATGCCACCGACAACAAGTGAATACAGTCCTGAAAACAGTTCTGCAAAACACGATGATAAAAGAATTACCAACGCTATCATCTGGGAGCTTGATGAAGGTAAAAGAAGAGAAATAAGAAGTGCAATTACAGATATTACAGGAGTAAAACTCCTTCTTAGATTGTCGAGCAATTTTATTCGAGATAACGCATTAAGTGGATTTTTTGCCCTTTTTCCAAATATAAATCTTAGGTTTTGCCAATCTCCTCTTACCCATCTGTTAAGCCTGTCAAGGTATGCACCTTGACACGACGGAAAGCTATCTGTTACTTCCACATTGGAAACAAAGCCAACCCTCATATATCCGCCTTCTAAAATATCGTGGCTAAGAACCAGCTCGCTTGGAAATTTTCCGTCTAACAGCCTATGAAATATATCAACATTGATAAGACCTTTACCTGCAAAAATCGATTCATCAAACAAATCCTGATATTTATCGGAGCAAGAGTTATTATAGGCGGTTATGCCACCTACACTTGCCATAACTCTTGAAAAAGCTGTGCCAAAAGAGCTATTTATCTCTGTTCCTATTTTTGGAGTCAGAATTCCGTATCCGCCGGTTACGATTCCTCTTGCATCATCAACAACAGGCTCATTAAGAGGATGAATGGCAACAGATACAAGCTCGCTTACAGTATCTAAGGGCAAGTTTGTATCCGAATCAAGTGCCATAATATATTTTATTTGTGAAAAGTCGTTTAAGTCTCCATACAAGACCTCAAAGCCTATATCCTCTCCTTTTATTGCTCTTATAAGCTGTGTTATGGCTCCTCGTTTTCTTTCCCAACCTGTATATTCTTTTTGTGTATCCGAAAACACTCTTGGTCTGACCGCAAGTATAAATCCCCCATATTTTTCATTTAATCTATCTATAACATCTTTGGTCGCCTTTAAATTTTCTTCATCGTCAACGTTCTGAGGAGATTTCGATGCCTTAAAGTCTGCCAATACACAAAACTTAATATTGCCCTCACCATTTGAGCGTTTTAAAGAAATCAGCTTTCTTTCCAACTCATAGACATTTTTTGCTTTTGGAAGAAGAGTTGAAATTACAACCAGCGTTGGAGCATTTTGCGGAACAATATTATCGGTTTTTATTTTTGGAAAAAATGTTGGGCTGACATTTTTCATTGAAATCATTGAAATTATGGGCATAAATATTTGAAAGAAAGGCAAATACAATAGAACAGGAATATACCACGATTTCATAAAAAAGCCTATGATGATACAAGTAGCAAGTGGAAGCAAAATTTCCAACGTAATTGTTGCCCAACCCTTTTTTGCATTTTTAGGGTTGAGATTTAAGTATTTTCCTATATGCTGATTTTCATTTTTTGCGTTTACAAGAATTCTATTTGCAAATACAAATTCTTTTACATCTGCTTTTTGAGCCTGAACTGCCACCTGATGCCTGTAATGTGCTCTCGACGCATCGTCCATTGTAGGATATATTCCTGTTGGGTCTTTTCTTAAAACCTGCTCAACCTCGCTGACATTCTCTGTTAATGACTCAAAGTTAATATCGCTTATGGAGCGCAATGAACCTACTGCCGCAGAAAGCTGTTTTTCTGCATTTTCAGGCTTTTCCGTGCAACTTACCGCAACAATATTAAGAAGAACTGCCTTTAGCATAACCTGCAACATTTCAAGCTCTATAACTGTCGGTTTCTCCTTTAATAGCTTTTCTTCTATCTCCTCTTGCGACATCAATTTTCCGTCAAGGCAAAGCATTTCGCAAACATTATATATTTTAGGCAAGGCGTTTTTTGATATAGGCAGAGCTGAACATTTTTTTAAATCCTTTATAACGGATATACCTTCACGTTCAAAAATATAATAGTTAACGCAAAGCCATTCATCTACAACACTCTGCTTTTTCTTATTTAAAACGGATTTATATTGTTTCCTTATAATACTCATTGACTTTTTTATATCTTTTTTTAACTTTACAGGTTTTTTTAAACTACTTGTAATTTCGCTCAACTT
>CAYMZO010000014.1:0-17147 GCA_964394885.1 uncultured Eubacteriales bacterium
ACACCGTGCTTAAATTTTCTCTTGTGGCATTTGCAGAATCAGCAAAGGTAAGGGTCAACCTGCTGCTTGCAAATGTTTCAACAATGCTTACACCGAAAGTAAAGCCTTGAACAACACTGTCTGTTTCACTTTTAATCCACTGTCCTCTTACAAGGCTTAAACAGTGTTTAATCGCTTGCCGTCTTTGCTGTGTAGTGCTTAACGGTGTGATTTCCAGCATATTTTCTCTAAGACTAAGTCCAAAAGTCTCTGCTGTTTGCACGAACCCCTCTTTTTTCAGGGACTCAATTTGAGCTTTGACAAGATTAATTCCAACTGCATAGGCACAGAGTTCAGAATATACCGCAGAGCCATTTTCAACCGTGTAAATGCCCAATGGCAAGAGCATATTTTTCATCTGTTCAAAGGTGTCAGTAACCATTATTTACACCCCCGTCAAAGAACATCCGACACTGTTAATGTGCCTGTTTTAAGCTTACTTCTTGATGAAATTGCGGTATCTTCAGACGGTGAAATTATTTTATAATTTTCAATTCCGTCAATTGCATAAAGGGAATTTCCAAGCTTTGAGCAAGCAAAATTTTCTCCGACTTTAAGAGAGCTCATATACTCATTTACTTTTTGCTTGCATAGGTTAACAACCGTACTGCTTGTATACCCGCTCTTCACCTTAACATAAACAACAATATCAACTGACTGAGCAGTACAATTAAACGCTTTTGCGTCTGTTCCTATCTCTCTCTTGCTTGCAAGTGCTGTGTCAAGAGCAGTCTTTATGGCATCAATCTGAGTTTGCTCTGTTTCGGCGGTATCAAAAACAACGTCAACAGTGCCTGCACCTCTTGCTGCTGAAATTGCTTTGGCTGAAATGACTTTTGCATTTTCCATTGCAATCTCCTCGTAGAACTGCAAATTTGCACCATTTGACACTTCTCTGAAACTTTTTAATATTCGCTCTCTTAACCATTCATCGTTCTCTTTTTCTCCACCGCCTGTAAGCTCTGATGTGTTGCTCACCGATGTTATTTCCTGAGGTGGATTTATGAGAACACAAACACATCCAACCGCACCGTTTGACTGTGTCCCGCTGTTTACTGCAACAACAGATACATCTGCCTGCGTCTGTCCCTGCAACAGGGTTACAGTCTGCGTTGTCTCGTATGTAGGTGCATTTTCTCCGGCAGTGGCACACAATGTACCCGCCGGAATTATAATATCAGCTGTTGCCGGCTGTGCGGTGAAAAATCTAACAGTGCCGTGTGCCTTTGTTGCGGATTTTCTTGAAAGGCCTCTCATTTCAGCGTGCTTGTCAAGATAATCTCCTGTTGCGGTTTGCAAAAACAGTTGTTTTGCCACAAATTCAGTGTTTTGACTAAGCGAAAACAATTGTCCCGCCAACAGTTTAAGCCTTATGCCTATATCCGTTGCATCGTCTGCCTCATATCCGCTTTTACTTTTAAACTCGTTCTTCATTTTAGTTAAAATCTCTTCGTATGTAAGTGCCTCTATCATAGATTTATAATCACTTCCTCTCTGCTGTTTTCAATAACAAGCAATATTTTTACACTGCTTGGAACTCCCGATGTATATTGCACCTGTGCAGAACAGGCTCTTATTTGTGGCTGATTTCTCAACGCCTGCTGTGCCATTGCAAGTGCAAGTTCATCTTTTGCCTCGACTGTGGAAGTTTTGATTTCAGATAGTTTGCTTCCAAGCGTTTTGTCGTGAAGAAAGCTTCCTCTTTTTACGCTGAGGCATATTATTGCCCTTTGCAAAAGCTCTGAATATCCACTTATTGAAACGGGAATTCCTGTGTTTGAAACAGCAAAATCTCCGTTGTTAATTAATGTGTCCAATTTAATTTAAACCCCCGTTGCTATAAACTTTCCGTCTTTTGTAATTCTTGCACCGTTAAGAATTATCTCTCCATTGTTTTTTAACACAATATATGCTCCGCCTTTTGAAAACAGTTTAAGCTCACCGTCATCTATACCTTGAGAGTTGCATAATACGCCCAAACAGGCAGTGCCGTTTTCGTTTTCTATAAGGACAACCTGTGAGCCAAGCGGTGGAACGCTTTTAATTCCAAAAGGTGCATATATCGGCACATATCTTTTTTCCTCCGAACCCGAAGTGCAAATTGAATTGTCCTGCGTTAACGTAACCTTTGCAGAGGTTGCTATCCGTTCTTTTTCATCGTGTGCAAGCTGTTTTGAAATCCACATATTTTCCTCCTTGTGTTTTTCTGTTAAAAATGCTCTGCGGGACGAAGCGTTACCCTGCATTGCCTTCCCGAATTTGAAATTATATGTTCTATCTCAAAAATTCTCATATCTTCATATCTTCCAAGCCTTTGGTCAAAAAAGCTTGCAGAATTATAAACTTCAAAAAAGCAGTCAAATGGAACGATAAGCTCAATTTCCACACTGCCTGCAAGTGATTTTTTAAGCTCTCTTTCAAGCTTATATTGTCTTGCCCATTTTTGAGAACCTGCAAGATTTAAGTAACGCACCGTATCAATATTTCTACTTGTTGCCGGTTTGTTTTCCTCAACATTTTGATACCCTTGACCCTGTTCACTCTTGAAGTAAAATTTTCCAACAACGCCATACCGCTTGTACTTTATTTGTGCAGAAAAGAAGCGACAATCTGAACCGTAAAAATTTCCAAACGAGATTTTTGTGTCTGATTTTTTATTTCCTCTTGCATCCAAAAATCCATCTCTTGTAATTCGTGGAGAAACATTTAAAACACATTTGCAAAACTCTTCAACAACCGCCCAGTGGCACATTCCTTTTGAAACAGAAAAATCTCCTTGGCAAGCTCCATCTCCTAAAACACCTAAAATTCCAAGCGGTTGCAAATGCTTCTTATAGATATCATTTAAAGTTGGTCTGTAATAAGTTGTCGGCAGTGCTTCGTTGTCGATAAGCTTTGAGTTTGAACGTGCACTTATGCTTATCATAATACCTCTTGAATTACAGGTTGTTTTTTGTTCGTCAACATTTCCCTCAAACACCACTTTTGAATTGCTTGTCATCGAAATCTTTTCAAGCTCTTCAATGGGTTCAAAAACAGAAAACACGACATAAAGGCTTGATGCTGGGGTGTCAAAGCTTTCGCACAGCTGCATTTTTACAGGAGAATTAAATTCAACCGTTTTTCCACTTATTGTTGTTGCGGTAATTTTCATCTTATTCTCACCCTATCTCCGGTACTTACGTTCCACGGGTCGCTGATATTTTCATTGAGCTTGAACAGTGTCTTTATTTCAACTCCAAAATCTCTTGAGATATGCCAAAGCGTTTCACCCTCTTTAACAGTGTGAAACTGTTCAAGCACAAGCTGTATTGACTGCTTTTGCGGTACCTCCACAAACTCAAAGCTATAACCTATTGTGTTTTCAAGCGGTTCAATACTTTTTACAAGCTTTGTCATTATTGCCATCATCGGCTGTGTTCCCGAAACAATAAGTTCACCCGCTCCACCTTGTAAAAATATGTGGTAAAGCGTGTCAAACTCCTGCGTTGAAGTGTCTGAGCAAAACTCTCCTTTTCCGCTTACAACAAGAGGTTTTATTCCCAATTCCTGAATGTCGTAAGCATCAAATGGAACAGCGACCTGTGAAAGATTTGACGCCGCCTTTATCTCAACATCTTGAGGATTAACCGAAAACTCAAAGTTTTTAAATTTTATTGGTATGTTGTTCATTTTTCCTCCTTAAAGTCTGGTTGGATAACGTCTTGCAAGACGTTCTGCCTCGTCTGAAATAAATCTTAGAAGCTCAAAGTCAATATTTTCATTTTGTTCGTTCATTTTGTTTTAAACCCCCGTTACGCTAAGCGTTGTGCAAAAAATCGTAACGCTTTGAACAACAGCTTTTGTATTTATAATTTTCTCGCAAAGTTCTGTCCACTTGCAATTTGAAAACGTGTTGGTCTTGCCTTGTTTTTTAACAATTACAGTAAAGTTGTCAAGTGTGTCAAAGTCAATATTGCTTTGTAAAAGCTCTATCCTTGAAAGACTTATAACATAGCTTTTTGCTCCGACACCAACAGCACTTGCCTTGCCTTCGCCAAACGACTTTATGATTTTTGCATCTCTTATCGCCCTTATTTCACATTCCTGCGCAGTTGCTATTTTATTGCCGTTTATAAGAATTTCAACATCCTGAGAAAAAAGCTCTTTTTTAGTTGCTTCAATAGGCATCTCAGCTCACCGCCTTTGTAAATCTTGTTTTTATTTCAACTGTTGAAACAAGCTGATACGAGCTTGTTTCACGATTTACACTAACCTTTGAAATTTCACACTTTCCAACTCTGTAAGATGACGTAAAAGCAAGATATTCAATAAGCTTTTGCATAACGTCATAGCAGTTTATTGCATCTTTTGAAAGTGGCACACAAACAAGAATTTCAAGCTTTATAATCCCTTGACGTTCGTCTTTTAACCCCACTCCAAGGTCTGTTATTTCCGCAGAGGAAAATCCAACTGCCACAACAGTCTTAGTAAGTGGTGAGGATTTTATACAGCCGGGATATTTTGTAATAAAATTTGCGTTTGTTACTGTGCTGTTTGTCTTAAATTCATTACAAATTGTATTTGCAAAATCAAGCAGACTGCCCATAATTTTCCTCCTCTATCGACTTTATAATCGCCCAAATATAAAGCTCATCATTTCCCAAAAAGACCTTTTCAGCCTTACTTATATGGTATTTGTTTCCTTCAAAATCCTTTATCCAGGCATCGTATGGCAAGCTTTTTAAATTGTGGTCGGCAGGTCCTATATATAGGTAATATCCTTGCTCGGTGCTTCCTATTTCTGTGTTTATTCCCTCCAGATACATTTTGTTTTTATATCTCAGAGGTTGCAAAAAAGCACTGTACACACCGCTTGTCCAGCCGTCAGACGTATGCAGAGAAACATCTCTTCCGTATTTAGACATTATTTTTTTAAAGCTGTTCACATTGCCACCTGCCTAAAGACAAAGTTTTCATCTGAAAACAACGCTGCACAGGCAATCAGTGCATCTCGTTTAAGCTTCTCTGCCGCTTCCATAACGCACTGTGTGCTTTTTGTAACGGTAACATCTCCTGCCTTATACTGTGTAACTCCGTCATTATCAAGACAACAAAGAAGCATATACCTGTAATACGCTGTTGCTGCGGCGGCATATATAACAAGGCTGTTTGTCTCGTCTGATGAATCCCTTAGTTTTTGCGAAATCTCATCTGCTGCCTCGGCACAAAGGGGCAGACAAATAGCTGCCCCTTCATTGTCAAGGGTTTGAATTTCGCACAGACGGTTATAAACCGAGGTTGAATTAATCATCTGTTCTCACCCCTTTTAAAATTTAAGCTTTTGCTTCTGTTGTAAGTATCTTTGTTGCACCGCCGAATATTTTTGAAAATCCGGTTGTGCAGGTTACTGATGCTCTTTCAAGCTGACGGTCGATAAGCTTGTCGTAATCTGTTAAAATTCCGCCTGCCTCTACCTTTTCAAGAGCACAGCTCTTGTCAAGACCGATTATGTACTTTGAGTCAAGAGTCTTTGACTTTACAAGCTCTGAGCCAAGAGGTGTTATTGCCTTTCCTGTTGCGTGGAAATTAAGTCCTGCGGCAGCGTCCTTAAACTCTGTAAAGTTAAGCAGAGTAGGAATTTTATCTGTCTTTGCAATCATAGTTGTAAGGTTATAATCTCCCATACCATTAAAGAGTGAAACAAGGTCTGCGTATGTAAGTGTATTTGCTGTTGCAGCATAAATTTTATCCGCTCCGTTTGTAAGTACAGATACTGCATCCTCAAGCTGAGATGCTGCAATTTGTGCACCGATTTGTCTTAACATAACTGTAAAGACGTCAAGACGTTGAAAACGAATTGTCTCGTAAGAGGCAACAAGCATTCTTCCTCTCTTTCTGAGTGTAACAAGCTCGTTGCTTGGAGAAATGACTGTTTGTGGAATAAATGAACCCTCTGTTACTCTCTTAAGCTGTGCGTCCTCGTCTGAAATGTCTGATGTAATTGCACGGTAATCAAGTCCGTTTATGTTGGTTGTTGTTGCAACAATTTTAGAAATAACATCTGCATTGTCCATTCCCTGTCTTACTGCACGGGCAACGTATTCAGGAAAAAGTGCTGCACTGTCTGATGACTTAAAGAACTTTTCAACAACATCGCTTGAATCTCCTGCAACACGAATGTCAAATCTTTTCAGCTGACGTTCAAAGGCGTCAAGTCCCTCAAGGCTTGTTCCAACATAATTTTCCGACGGGTCAATCTCTTCAAGAGCCTTTGTAAAGCCCCCGTTTGTTGTGTAAAGACCCTTTTCGAGTCTTATATTTTCATAACTTGGCATATAAAAATCCTCCCAAAAATATTTTTATTAAAGTAAAAATCCAACAACTTTTGCAGTTGTATCGACATTTAAAACAAGGTGCGATTTTCCACCTGTTGTAACAACCTTAACTCCGCCTGTTCCGTTGCCTGCAAGTGTGCTGTAACCAACCGTAGGTGCAGTTCCGGTATACGGCACTTCTGCATATCCGCAAAGCTGAACTGTTGCAAAGCTGTCGCTTTCACCCTGCTTTAAGACACCGCAAAAATCATTGTCTGCTACACAAGCTGCAACCTTGTTGTTTGCACTCATCTTTACAACATCCCCGTTTGCAATTGTTCCGGTAAATTCAAGTGTTGCCGCTTTTTCATTAAAACCATTAAAAGAAATACTCATTTTTTATCCTCCTGTTTTTTCAGATTTTAAAATCTGCATTAATTATTTTTCCCTTTGCCTTTTGAGGCATAAGCTGAATTGTCGGTGGAACTGTCTCTGCCATTTTTTGTGAAAATGATTTTTTAAGCTCTGCAAGCTCGCTTGCACTTGCACGCTCTATCATTGCTTCAAAAACCGACATATTCATTTGTGGCACGGTTGTTGCACACATTCTCATAACCTCTTTTTTAAGGGCAGATTTGTATACTTCTCCGTCCCTTGCCTTTTCCTTAAGCTCTCTTATCTCATTTTTAAGAACTGCAAGCTCACCTTTTGTAATGACCAATTCAGCGTCTGCTGATTTGATTGTTTCAATTACACTGTCCATTTTTTGCTCTCCTTTTTCTTTCTTCGAGTTAAAAGCTTTTGTAACGCCCGCTCCAACCTGTGCAGGAACAGCAACAAACGACCATTCATAAGCATCTGTTGGCTCGTTTAAAACACTGTGGCAAACAGTGTTTGAATATGTTTTTCCGTTTTTATGAGAACACGGGTTTAAACGTCTGTCCTGTCCACAAACAGAACAGGTTACACTTTTCACAGCACAGCCAACGCTTACTTCCTTTTTTATTCCCGCATCAATTTCGGCAATAAGGTCTGCATTCTTTTCCGTATTTGCCATATATGCCCTTGCAACAAGCCTTGTAAGCGGTTCTCCTGCTTTTGTCCTCTTGTCAAGAATGGTTTCAACCCTTGTTTCAAAAATTCTTGCAATCTGATTGTTTGCTCTTGTGTTGTGGTCAAGAATTCCCGTTTTTCCTATAAACATCGGAGCAAGCTTGTTAAGTGCCTCAATGCTGAAACGCTCAAAATCCCTGTCAATTTCGTTGTCGCATAAGACAACGTTAAACACATAGACGCTTTCTGCTGTCTGCTCTTTTCTTGCAAGTCTGTTTATCTTTTCAAGGTCGCCTTCACTTATTGCAGAGGTGTCTACATTACTTAAATAATCCTTCTTAATTTCAATCATCTCCCTGCGAGTTGTTTTGTGTTAAAAGTTCAGCCTCAATTTTTTGTGCCTGTGCATTATAAAGCCTTGCCTTTGAAAGCTCTATTTCATCCTGAAGCATAATGTCGTTCCAATCTATGCTAAATCTGTTATCAAGACCCTCAAGTCTTAAAAACATATCGCAAATTCTGGATATAACCGGAGTTAAAATTCGCCTGTAAGCTTCAAGCTCACTCGTTAAGGCATCTGCCTGCTGTGATGACATTCTTTCGGTCGAAGACCAGCAGAGTCCAAACATAAACGGTGGCAGTCCTGTCTTTGCAACAATCTGTTCAAGAAGCTGTCTTACGGGAATTTCGCTGTCAAGAATTTGATTGTCTGCCCCAATTGCCTTTATCTGAACATCTCCAACAGCTACAAAGTCTTTAACTGCACCCGAATGCATTGCTTCTCCCCACTCTTTTGCAACCTGCATTGCACGCTGCTTTGCATACGCCTTGTCCATACTGTCGCCCGAAGGTTTGTATGTAACTGCAAAACGCACATTGCCAACTCTTTCCCAGTTAATTCCGATAGTGTTGTAAATTTTAAGCAGGATTGAGCTTATAAACGGAAGCCCTTTTAAAAGAGAATTTCCGCATAACTGTCCTGCCTGAGGATTTAAAAGAGATAGCAAAACAAGGTTTGGATACTTTACAGGAACAGGTGTTCCTGCATTTGTGCTGCAAATTTTTACATCAAGCGGATTATCTCCCTGCTTAAGCTCAATGCACGACAAGTCGGCATTGTATAGTGCTGTAATTTTTCCGTTGGTTGTTACAATTTCTCCAACCGCTGTTCCAAAGGTCAAAAGCTGTTCAAAATAGCTTGAAACAAAAGCATCTATTCCAACCGTTGTGCCGTTTATATTGACCGTCTTTAAAAACTCATCAAGTGCCGCTTGAGATTTTTTGCTTTCACATTTAACCTCAAAGCCGCCAACAAGCCTTATAAGCTTAAAAATTGCTGCGTCAATTATCGGAACAGCTTCTCGAAGTGCAACATAAAGTTGAGATTGACTGTTTACAAGCGGTGTGTATGTATCAAGCATAGAAAACGGATGCGAACTTGCCCGTCCTGTTTGAACAGAGCTTGTTTCAACCTCAATTTCCTTTTCCCGCTTTTTTAAAAAACGCCCCAACTCTATTCCTCCTTTTGTTTAAAATCTTGTAGCGGCAATACAGGCAAAACCAACTTCATCATCCTGTGGCAGTGTTGACACAAAGTATCTGATGTCGTCCATTGCGTGGTCATTTTCTTTTTTTGGAACATCTCCAAAAACCTTGTCGTTCCAGCGATAAAGTGAAAATTCCTTTATGCTGTCGGCACAGCCATCGCAAATTTTTATCTTGCCGCCCTTTAACGCATCACTGACTTTTCTAATACCGTCCTGCACATCATTTTTTGCAGGAATTACAACAAATTTTCCGTGGCGTCTTATACATTCAATAAAGCTTGCCGCCGACGGGTCAACAATAATTGCCTCAATTTGATGCTCTCCTGCAAGATTGCAAAGCTCGGTATAATACTCCTCATCTGTCTTTTGTTCACCCATCACACGGGAATTAAAGTAATATTCGCAAAGCCTGTACCACACGTCGTCAATTCTGCCCCACAGCCCAAATGAAGCAGGATTGACCGTTCCGTAATCGCAGGAAATATAATATTGCTCTATTTCTCCCTTTGGTACTTTTGCAATGTTTGAACTGCCAAAAAACGGATATACAAGTCCCTGTACGGCAACCCACTTTCCGAGTACAAAGCGTTCATAAAAAGCTCCGCTGTAAAGAGATTTATATCTACTTATGATTTTGTCTGACAGTGAAGGGTTGTCCTCCATTAAAAAATGAAGATAAAGGCAATTTTTCTGTTCTGATTTTTTTATCCACTCTTCGTAAAACCAGTGATGCGGATTTTCGGGATTACAGTTAAACCAAAATTTTGAGCCTTGCACAGAGCATCTTGCCAATGCCTGTTCAACAAACGAACGTGGCATAAGTGCCACCTCATCCATTAAAACTCCTGCAAGGGTCATTCCCTGAATAAGAGACGCACTCGACTCATCTTTTCCACCGAACAGATAAAAGCGGTTTAAAACACCGTTTTTAGAAATTTCTATAACATTTCTTGACTGCTTGTAATCGCATTCAAATCCCAGCTCTGAAAGCAGTGGCAACAGCGGTGTTATGACGTTTCTTTTAAGAGATGTTATTGTCTTTCCGCAAATTGCAAATGAGGTGTCTTCAAAGCGATAAAAAGCCCAAAGCACAAATGAAACAGACATACAAAGCGTCTTTCCGCTTCTTACAGCTCCATCACAAATTATTGCATCTCTGTTTTTGTAAGCACTGTTGTTGCACCAAAAACACAGTACCGTTAATTGCTTTTTGGAAAATTCAATAAATTTTGTTCTACTCAAGCTCATCTTCCTCGTTAGTATTTGAAATTGCTTTTGCACTTTTTTCAAGTGCCTCATAAAATGGCGTTATCTCATCTTCCTCCTGTTCACAGCAAATCAAAAACAGCTTTTCAAGTGCCTTTTGCCTGTCAAAAAACTTTATTTCAACCCCTCCGCCCTTTGGCTTTTTAATGTCTGATACATTAAAAAGGTCCAGCGAATTTATCTGCTCTTCGTCCAGCTCATCAAGACTATATAACAGTTTTATTGCATCGTTGCCCGAACCGAAGGCAAGACGTTTAAGTCCTGCATAAACCTCCGTCTTTGTTGCCTGCTTTTCTTTGTCCCTGCGTTTTATCTCCGCCTTGATTTGTGGTTTTTCAAGCAGCTTTTCCGCCGTTCTTTCCAAAAACATCGTGTAGCCTGCTCTTGCCGCCGCTTCCTTTGCATTTCTGGTCTTGCTGTAAATCGTGCAAAAAAGTTGCTCCTTTTGAGATAGATTGCTCATTTTATACCTCCGAATTTTAATGTTGGCTTTGCCTGTAAAATAGTACTTTTAAAAAATTGCCTTTCACTAATAGCCGTTAAAAATAAAGTTGTTGCATAAAACGTGCAACAAAAAAGAAGAAGCCCATAATTGTTTACAAATTGTTCACAATTATGGAGCCTGCTGTTATGATTTGTTTGGATAATTTTTTAACAAAAAATGGTTGATAGATTGTTTATACTATGATAAAATAGTAGTAGTTAACAGAAGTTAACCTTTTTCTTAGATAATTCCACAGAAGTGGTAAAGTAATTAACAAGTTTTTATAAAATTGAGGATAAAATAACTTTTGTTGTTTTAAAGCATTCATGTAGATTGCTATTATTTGCAGGGGCAAATAGTAGCAGTCTATTTTTTATTGGTCATTAATTGTTTTATATATTAATGAATATAAAAGGAGGAATTATTTTGGCATGTTTTGTAGCAGTTGCAGCAGAAGCTATTGTGGTATCAGCAATTAGTGCTGCTGTAAAGAAAAAAGAGGAGTCTACTCCTAAAATCAGTATCAATTCCGAAGCTTCATATCCACAGGAAAGCGAAAACAAAATCTCTTGGAGCCAAAAGCTAAGTTGGTTGGTTAATATGCTCTGGGGTGGTGTTTTTCTTCTTGCCATTGAACACATCTGGCACGGAGAGGTTGTTCCGTGGCCACCATTCTTAACGGCAATGAACAACCCTGCGGATATTCAACCGATGTTAATGGAGATGTTAACAGTAGGTGGTTCAATGATGGTCTTTGTAACTGCGGTCTGGTTTATTATGACTATTATTGCGGATAAGGTCTATAAGAAATCGACATTGATGCCTGTTACAAGTGAAGTAGGGGGAATTTAAGAATGTGTCTGGTTATGACAGCATTTGCAGCAGTTATTGCAACAGTTGCGTGGTATATTAATGCACCTAACAATAAATTAAGGCTTGGAACACTAAGCTTAATGTACTGGGGTGCTGCACTTATGTGGACTATTGATGGATTTTTCTGTGTTGCGGAAGGAGAGTCGTTCCTTGACCTAAGTGCAAACGATGCTCTTTTAGGGCTTGTAATAATACTTTGCGGTCTTGTTGCGTGGGTTTTAATATTACTAATCAAAGACCCTAAAAAAGTGTTTAAAACATTTAATCAAAAGAGCTAATACATAATTATAAAAACCAAAAACTCGGCAGTAAAGATTAAACCTTACTGCCGAGTTTTTATTAGTTAAATTAGTTGAATATTATTAAAATCAAGCAAGCTCAATGCTTGTTGCCGAAACAATCTTTTTGTCGCTTTCTTTATACTTTATTGTAACGTTGTCGCCAACATTAAGAATTACTGCAATTTCATTTGAAGCCGCTTTTACAGAGAAATAGTTTTCTGAGTTTTGAAGTTTAATATAGTAAACGCTGTTTCCTTCAACAACAACAGACCTAATATCTGCAATCACACCTGTTACACTTTGTGATTTGCTGCTATCTCCTTGAGCTGAACCGTCGTCCGGCTTTGCAACATCAACTACAATTCCCTTTTCTTTAAGCAGGTCGGCATAGTTTTGCGAACACTCTGAAAGAGATTTTCCTGTTGCAACAACCTGATACTGTTCAACATTAACCATCGCATACTGCTTTACAAGTTGTGAGCTGTCTTTAAGAGCCATAAAGTATGTTGGCTGTCCGCTGATATTAAGAAGCAACGGGAAAGTTGCCTTGTAGCCATACTGCTGAACAACGCCCTGTGCAGAATCCATTGCCGAGTACTCTTTTGCACCCGCTATTGAATAGTAGTTTGCTTCCTTTGTCCTCTGATTTATAAGGACGAAGCCGACAATAGACTGGTCATCGGTAATTGATGTTACGCCTGTGTAGAGATAAACGTCATCGCCAAGAGCAATGTAGTTGTAACCCTCTGTTGTAACCTTGACTCCACGCTGACCGAATATTGAATTTATAAAACCGTTTTGATACTGACCGAGATAGTTGTATTGCTCAACTAAAAGGTCTGATGAATATACTCTGTCGACCCAAGCAAGGTCTTTGTTTGACTTAAACTCTTCAGTTGAATAGTAACTGCACTCGCCTGTTACAGCATTTACAAGAACAGCTCCAACAACCTCTTTTCCTCCGAAGAGACCGATTGTCTTGTCAATTCTCGGACAAACCCAATAAGGTGTTCCCTTTTCATCAATTTCAAATACAGGTTTATCGAACATATAGGTTGGGAAGTTGAAACGGAGATGACGAATTAAATAGCGGTTAAAATAATCAGCTGTTGAATATTTCATACCCTCTTCAAGACGAACGACATCAACCTCTTGAGAAACCATATCTACAATAAGGTATGCAGGAAGTCCCTCTTTTTTGTTGATGAACCACTTTATAATATCGTTATACTTAACAGGTGTTACTCTAACGGGTCTGTTTTTATAGTTAATCTGTGTATAGTAGTTGTCAACATCAAACTGTGAAATCATATCTTCAAGCTCTCCGAGCTTTCTGTCTGCAAGCTTTGCAGTAGACTCTGCATCGAGCATTGGAACTCTTGAAAAATCAACCTCTTCAATATCTGTCTTGAAATTTCCGTTTTCAACATCAAGTAGCTTGCTGTAACTCTTTGACCTGAAAATTACAGAAGAGGCAATACCTCCGACAAGAATAAAAACTACAATAACAGCGGCAACTGCACCAAACCCCTTTGCCTGTCTGGAAAAGAATGGCCTGTTTTCCGGCACCTTTGCAACCTTTGACGTAACAAATGAAATTCCTATATATATAAGTGCAACGAATACAAGGAATATATACAAATCAATCGAGTGAATGTTGAATACAGGTAACGTAAAATAATATAAAATTGAACCTGCCACAAGAGTTACAAGTACGTTTATTATTATTTTTACATACCACTTATCCGGAAGAACAAAAGGCATTTTGGGCTGTTTTTGAATAAAATCTGGCTTTCTGTCTTTCATAATAGACCTCCGTTTTTTAAAAAATACTTATACTATTATAACTTTTCTTACAATTAAATACAATACAATAAATATTTCCGGCTTCTTGCAATGAAGCTTTAAGTAGTGTACTATATTATATTATTGAAAAAAAATGCCTAATTATATATTAATGGAGTAATATTTATGTCAGAAAACAATTTTTTTGCCTTTGCATCAAGAATGAAATATATAAACAGATGGGCTCTTATGAGAAATACTCAGGACGAGAACCTATGTCAGCACTCATACGAAGTTGCTGTTATAGCTCACGCTTTGGTTGTAATCTCCAACAAGCGTCTTGGCACAGAATACGACGCTTCAAAGGCAGCTCTTATCGGTCTTTATCACGATACAGCCGAAATTTTAACAGGCGATATGCCAACTCCCGTCAAATATCATAGCCCTGAAATTTTAAGTGCGTTTAAAGATGTTGAAAAGGTTGCAACAGATAAGCTTTTGTCTATGCTACCTGCCGATATTCGCAGTGAGTATGAAGATTTGTTTATTCCCGACACTAAGGATAAAGAGCTTTGGAAATTTGTAAAAGCAGCTGATAAAATCAGTGCATTGATAAAATGTATAGAGGAAGAAAAGGCAGGAAACACAGAGTTTACAAAAGCGTCTGAATCTTTGAAAACGCTTATTTCAGAAATGAATATGCCGGCTGCAAACATTTTTGTCGAAGAGTTTTTACCTGCATACTATTTAACTCTTGACCAGCTTGATTAATAACTTATAAATTTAGAATATAAAAATACATAAGAAGATTATTATAGGAGGATTTTTTTAATGAGTGCACAAACTATAAAGCTTGTCATTCTGGGAGTGTATCTATTATTTATGCTCGTAATCGGCTTTTTAACAGCCAACAAAACCAAAGATTTTTCAGACTACATTCTCGGTGGACGTAAGCTCGGAAAATGGTCAACAGCACTTTCTGCACAGGCATCAGATATGAGTGGATGGTTGCTTTTGGGTCTTCCGGGAGCAATTTATCTTTCAGGCTTGGTTGAAGCGTGGGTTGCAATCGGTCTTGCAATCGGTACTTATCTAAACTGGAAGGTCGTTGCAAAAAGACTTCGTGTCTATACGGAAGTTGCCGGAAATTCGCTCACAATTCCTGATTATCTTGAAAACCGCTTCGAGGATAAGACAAGAGTTCTAAGAACAGTTCCTGCTCTTGTTATCATTTTTTTCTTTGCAGTTTATACATCATCTCAATTTGCAGCAGGTGCAAAGCTCTTTTCCGCAATTCTTGGTGTAGATTATCAGAAAGCACTTATAATCGGAAGTATTGTAATCATTGGATATACTCTTTTGGGTGGCTTCCTTGCCGTTACATTTACCGACGTCATTCAAGGCATTTTAATGTTCATAGCACTTGTAATCGTTCCGATTTATGCAATCGCAACACTCGGTGGATGGGATGTTATTTCTCAAAACGCCTCTGCTGTTGACGTCAACTTCCTCAATATGTTTAAAACAATGGGTGGAAAAGGCGTTTCGATAATTGCTATATTATCGGGTCTTGCGTGGGGTCTTGGCTACTGTGGTCAGCCACATATTCTTGCAAGATTTATGGCTATTGAAAAGCCCGAACAGCTCAAGGCATCAAGAAGAATTGCCTGCGTTTGGGTTGCTATAACTCTTGTCGCCTCTGTATTTGTCGGAATTGTAGGACGCACCTATTTCAAAACACCTCTTTCCGATCCGGAATACGTGTTTATGTATATGGTTGACGGTATGTTCCCTGCTGTTATTGCAGGAATTTTCCTTGCGGCAATACTTGCAGCAAGTATGAGTACGGCAGACTCTCAGCTTCTTGTTACAACTTCGTCTATCGCAGAGGACATCTACAAGCAGTTCTCTAAGAAAGATGTTTCAGACAAAAAGTTGCTTTCTGTAAGCCGTATTTCACTTGCGATAGTTTCAATTATCGCCGTTGTTATAGCTTGGAATCCGAACAGCTCGGTATTTGGTCTTGTTTCATACGCATGGGCAGGACTTGGAGCAGCTTTTGGTCCTGTTATCCTTGTATCCCTTTTCTGGAAGAGAATGAACAGGCAGGGAGCAATTGCAGGAATGGCAAGCGGTGCTTTAACAGTTATAATCTGGAACCTTCTTGAATCTAATTTTTCAAATGTTTCACTGTTTTCTCTATATGAACTGTTGCCTGCATTCGTCGTGTCAGTTATCTGTATTTTTGCAGTGTCAAAATTAACATCTGAACCTGAACAGAGCGTACTTGATACCTTTGATAAGGCTCAAGAAAAGATTAAAGAATAAAACATTTTATACTTGTATTTTTAATATGCGTTTAGATATACTTATAAAGGATATTGATTTTAATATGGTATATTAAAAATCAAGGCTGAAAGGGTCTGTATATTATGAAAAATAATGTTTTTCTTGTCCTTAAAGGATTTGTAATGGGTCTTGCAAACCTAATCCCAGGAGTAAGCGGTGGAACGCTTGCAATCACTCTTGGAATTTACGAAAAGCTCATTGAAATTTTAAGCAACCTTAAAAAGAAATTTAAAGAGAATATAGTTTTTGTTCTTTTGCTGCTCGTCGGTATAGCCGCAGCATTCCTGACGCTCAGCGGACCTATAAGCTATTGCCTTGAGCATTTTGTTTTTGCCACAATAATGTTCTTTGTAGGTGCAATACTCGGTGGAATGCCAATGCTCTGCAAAAGAATTAAGGGCGAAAAAATAACTGCTGTCAATATAATCGTGCTTGTTTTATCCCTTGTTCTTGTATCGCTGAGTGTACTTCTTACCGGAGATAATGTAGTATCCTTTGTAAATATTGGAGTTTGGGGATACATTAAGCTCTTCCTTGTTGGTGCACTTGCATCTGCAACTATGGTTGTCCCCGGAATAAGCGGTTCGGCAGTTCTTATGACAATAGGCTACTACAAACCTGTTCTTGATATTGTTAAAGACATTACAAACTTTGACCACTTCGGACGAAACATATCAATTCTGCTTCCGTTTGGAATAGGCGTAATCGTTGGAATGCTCTTGATTGCAAAACTTATAAACTTTCTTCTTAAAAAATATGAGGTTACTACCTATTACGGAATTATCGGTTTCGTTCTTGCCTCTGTGTTTGTAATCATCTATCAAAACCTTGTAGCTCCGTGGCCTGTTTCGGTAAGCATCACTGAAGTTATTATCGGAATATTGCTTTGCGTTGTTGGATTCTTTACAGCATATAAGCTCGGAGATAAATAACATCGGATTTTCCAATCTTTAAATCAATAAAATTATGATAAACCCATCCTTGTTTTAAAATAAGGGTGGGTTTTTATTTTTATGTATTCCTTATATTATATTGAAAAATTGTTTTTCATTAGTCTTAATCATACTATAATATACATTTCCCTTTCATACGATACAGTAAATGCAAAGATTAAAATTTCCCAATAGATAGTTCCGTAGCAACAAAAGAAAAACGCAGAGGGAATTAAAATTTC
>CAYMZO010000015.1:0-15150 GCA_964394885.1 uncultured Eubacteriales bacterium
GCAATTTCCAGCTATTACAAAATTCTTTGTTCAGTTTTTAGGGTGCAAGAATATACCTTAATCTATTTAGCAGATACGTTTGTATCTGCTTTTTTGTCGTTTAATGTCTTTATTTGTACTATATTTATTGTGTAATGTCTTGTTTTATACTATAATCAGTAGTAGGAGGGATATTATGCTGTGTTATGAATTTGAAGATAAATTAAAATTAAAATATAAAGCAGTGGGAGTAACAGTAACTGATGCAAAACCTGAAAATTGCAGAGCCGATTTTGGGCATTGTATACTAACTGCGTTAAAAGCTGCTGCAAACGGAGAAAGTGTTGCTGTTTATTCGGATATGCTTAACTGCAACGGAGCAAAGACAGGATGCGGATTTGTGGATGGAATTCCAAACACACCAGGCGGATTTGGTAACTTTATATCAATTGGAGCAGGAGAAGGCTTTCCGTCTGGAGAAAGATTAAAAAAATCTCCTGCCATTGCAGAAGAAATGATTAAGTGTCAGCATCAAAATGTGCTGAATGAAAAAGATTATTTGATTTTAAATCCATATAAAAATGGGGATACAGCAGATATTGTTGTGCTTTTAGTAAGTCCGGACCAGCTATCTGCACTTACATTCTTGTTTAACTTTGAAAGTGGTAGATTTGACAATGTAATTGCTCCGGCGGTATCGGGTTGTGCATCTGTTTTCAGAATACCGCTCGGAGAGTCTAAGCTTGAAAATCCCCGTGCTGTTATAGGAAATTTAGATATTTTTTCAAGACCCCATTTTGAAGAAAATATCGTAAGTTTTTCTGTAAGTTTTAAGGATTTTTGCAAAATGCTTGAAAATGCTGATGAATGTTTTTTTAAAACTAACGCTTGGGAAAAAATTGAAAGCAGACTATAAAGTTGTAAATTTTATTTCAGATGATTTTTTACTCTATAATTATAATTGATTATATATTGAAACAATAAAGTGTTGTTAGCAACATTTTATAAAATTAACAGGGGTGGCAAAATGTCTTGGAAAGGTGAAAAACACTACATAAAACGAGCTGCTGTATTTGTTATGATAATATCCTTATTAATGCCAAATTTAATGCTCTTTTCATTTGCCTTAACTGATGAGGAAATTTATAAGGCATCTCTTGCAGAAAAGGGCTTTCCCGAGAGCTATCAGGAACTGCTTTGGCAGATGCATCAAAGGCATCCTAATTGGCAGTTTAAGGCATTAAGCACAGGAGCCGATTTTGATGTTGCCGTACAAGAAGAATGTGCAACAGGAAAAAACACAATAGCGATAAATAAGGATTATGACATAATACAAATGTTGTTGCTTAGTAAAAGCTACGGTAATGGCAGTACAACAGGATATTACCAATCAGATGGCACATATATCTACAAGGTAATAGATGGAAATCAGGCAACTCAAAGCGGACATGTTGATGCAACACCACTTGCGGTTTCATATTTTATGGACCCAAGAAACTTTTTGCTTGATGATATGTCAATTCTTCAATTTGAAGAACTTCTATATGATCCATCCGTACATACTCTAACTGCAGTTCAACATATTCTTAGCGGTACATTTATGAATGGAAATACAATATCATATACAACCACATCAGGAACAACGGCAACAATAAATAAAAGCTATGCACAGGTTGTTATTGAAGCAGCACAAGCAACCAATGTTAATCCGTGCTACCTTGCATCAAAGATAATTCAAGAGGTTGGTTCAAGTGGTTCTGGCAGTGTTTCGGGAACAGAATCGGGATATGTCGGATATTATAACTTCTTTAACATAGGAGCTTATGCAAGCAACACCGGGGATGCTATAACGAACGGTTTAAAACGTGCAGTAAAAGAGGGTTGGGATAACCCTGAAAAAGCCATAAAAGGTGGAGCGACATTTATTGATTCAAGTTATATAAATAAAGGTCAGCACACACCATATCTTCAAAAATTTAATGTTAATCCAAATGCATATTATGCAATGTATACTCACCAATATATGAGTGCTGTACACGACCCTGCACAGTCTGCAAGAAGCACATATAAGTCCTATAACTCAACAGGAACTATTGAGGACGCACGGACATTCGTAATTCCTGTTTACAATAATATGCCGGATTTTAATACTACATCGGTTAAACTAAACAACTCGTCGTCTATGGCAACAACTGTTTCGGGTTCATATATAAGAAATACGCCTTCATATAAGTACACGTCTAAAGGCGAACCTACCAACGTAGTTACAACGCTTCCTAAAAACAGTACTGTTGAAATTCTTGACCGAGTAAGAAGCTCAACCATTGCATCTCAATACGGAGCTTTATATTTATATCAGCTTTATTATCCGTTCTGGTATAAAGTCAAATACAATAATGGTTCAGTAGGGTATACGAGCTTTGAAAATCTTCAAATAAATTCTTCGTATACGATGAATTTAGGCTCTACATATCAATTAGGATACACATTAACTCCTATAAATAACAACTCAGTAAGATTTACAAGCCTTGATTCAAGAATAGCCACTGTTGATGCAAAAACAGGATTGGTAACTGCACTAAAGGCAGGGACAACCAGAATAATTGCATATACGGCATCAGGTTCGGTGGATTACGTAGACATTACGGTTAATGTACCGATAGACTTGCCTTCAAGATTGACATCGAGTGTATATGCAGTAAGTGAAGACCAATTAATTGTCAGCCAAATACCTGCCGGAACTACGGTTGAAATGCTTTTAAATGCTATAAATGAGAAGCAGTATGCGGCTGTTTACAGTGGTAATGAAAGATTAAGCTCTTCCACAAGGCTTGCAACAGGAATGCAGTTAAGCTTGGTAAACGGAAGTACACGTATAAAGTCGTATGTTGTAGCAGTAAGAGGTGATACAAACTGCGACGGATACGTAAAAACAGGTGATGCTTCACAGGTACTTCAACATATATCTGGGCTTACAACTCTTGATGGTGCAAGAGCTGTTGCGGCCGATGCAAATGGAGATGGATATATAAAAACCGGTGATGCAGTAACTATACTCAAGAGTTAGAACAGGAGAAACCTTATATGAAATTTACTAAAAAGATTTTAGCTTTATCGTTAGTTATACTTATAATATTTTCAGCACAGATAAGTACATTTGCAACTGCTGCAAATGTTTCGTTAAGCGGACCGGCATCAGTACAGAGCGGTTCCACTGTATCGTTCTCAGTTCAGGTATCTCAATCAGAAGGGGTGTCAGGCTTCTCTGCAAATATTTCTACATCATCAGGACTTGTTGTTCAGAGCGTAAGAGGATGTCCGTCAGGTTGGCTTAACAGCAGTAATAACAATAAAATTGCAATGGCAGGTACAAATGCAGTAAGAGGCTTTGAAATAATTATAACCTGTAAGATTACAGGAAATGTAGGAGAGGTAAAAACTATTTCTCTTTCTGATGTAAACTCAAGTGATGCAGGTGGAAGTGATTTTGGCTGTTCTAATGTATCACGAAATATAACAATAGCGGCAGCACCGTCATCTGACAACAATCTTGCTTCACTTACAGTTTCAAACGCAACTCTTTCACCTGCATTCAGTCCTTCACGTACGTCATACGATTGCGGAACAGTTCCCTATTCAGTAAGTAAACTTAATGTTTCTGCAACTGCTTCGGACAAGGGTGCAAGAGTATCCATAGGAGGCACAAACCTTGTTGTCGGCAAAAATACAATCAGTGTTGTTGTAACAGCAGCAAGCGGTGCAAAAAAGACATATTCAATAACAGTTACAAGAGAACAGGACCCTAATTACGTTCCGAGTAATAATGCAAATGTTGCAGGACTTACTCCGTCGGCAGGTCAAATTTCACCTGCATTTTCTGCGGACAGAAGTAACTATGTCATATATGTACCGTTTGAGGTAACAAGCTTTTCAATTACAGGAGCAGCACAAGATGCAAAAGCATCTGTAACGCCTGTTGAAAATGCTCAGCTTGAAGTTGGAAAAAACGACTTAAATGTCGTATGTACAGCTGAAGATGGCACACAAAAAACCTATGTTGTTTCAGTTATAAGAATGTCTGAATATGCTAAGGAGGGTGATATTATATTGCCCGAAACAATGAACGATGAACCGCTGGATGACTCTGCTGAAGTATCAGCACAAGAGACACAAAAGCCGGGTATTTCATTATGGATAGTTATTGTAATAGGCGTTTGTTCATTGGCTGTTGGAGTTGCAACAGGTGTTCTTATAAATAGAAAAACAGTAAAACGCTCTAAAAATGGCAACGAAAGCTCAGAAGACAGTAATGATATAGACAGTTGATTTTAATTATATAACTTAAAATAAGTAATAATAAAAAGATAAAGAGCTGACACAATGACAGCTCTTTATCTTTTAGTTTTAAATTTCATTCCGAAACAATCTTTGAAATCATTTTTACAGCACTGTCAACATCAATTTTATCAGTGTTAATGCAAAGGTCATAGCTTGTAGGCTGTCCCCATTTTTTGCTGCTGTAATACTGGTAATATGAACTTCTTGCCTTGTCTGTCTTTTTCACAAGGATGGCTGCATTTGATTCGTTAACAGACATTTTTTTCATTATTCTCTGGACACGATTTTGGAAGCTTCCACAGATGAATATATTAAGAGTATCTGTTCTTTCCCTTAGCACATAGTCAGAACAACGTCCGACAATAACACACGAACCTCTTTGTGAATACTCCTCAATAAGCCTTGACTGCTCAGCAAAAAGTCGGTCTTGAGTAGTCAATCCGGAAGTGTTAGGGCTAAGATTACCTGCAAATCCGTTTCCGATGAAAAGTGAATAAATAAAGCTATTTGCTGCAGTTTCATTAATATCGTCAGCTCTTGATACATCAATACCTATATTTGATGCCGCCACCTCGGAAAGGGAGTTGTCATAAATCGGAATGTTAAGCTCTTGAGCAAGCTTTTCGCCGATTTCATGCCCACCACTTCCAAATTCTCGTGAAATTGTAATAACTTTATTCATGTTTTACCTCCAATTTATTTTGCTCTATATTTTTTGCTTCTTTATATCCTTTTTAAAAACAATAAGTGCCATTACAGCGGACATTATAGCACAGGCAATATCAGCTATTGGTTGTGCATAAACAATTCCGTCAAGACCAAATAATGTATTTCCTAAAATTAAGACCGGAATAAATATAAAGCCTTGACGTGATACAGCAAGGAATAGCGAAGGAAGTGCTTTTCCGAGAGCTTGAAATGTACTTGTAAATAAGAACAATATGCCAAAGAAAGGCATTGAAATCAAGTTTACTCTTAAAAATTGAGTGCCAAGCTTAACGGTTTGAACATCATCAATAAATATTTTTACAACATCTTTACTGATAAAGTAAAGTAGGAGCATTATTAAAACAGAGCCGACTGTTCCAATAATTCCGGTAAGCTTCATAGCTTTTTTCATTCTCAAATGATTTCCGGAAGCGTAATTGTAGCCTATAAGAGGTTGAACACCTTGACACAAACCGATAGCCAATAGAACAGGCAACATATTGATTTTATTGACTATTCCGAGTGCAGCAACAACAGTGTCTCCATAGCTGACGGCATAGATGTTTAGAAGTATTGCTGAAATGCTCATTAGGATGTTTGTGAGCGATGCAGGCGTTCCAATTGAAATAATATTTTTTACTATTGCTGAAGTTGGTTTAAAAAATTTAGGGCTTATAGATAAATATTCGCTCTTTCTTATTAAGTATATGATATAGTATATAACACTAATTACATTTGCAATAATTGTTGCTACGGCAGCACCTAAAACGCCCCAGTCAAAGGCATTTATAAAAATAGGGTCAAGAATGATATTTGTAACAGTTCCAATCATCATTCCAATCATTGCTTCTTTTGCAGCACCTTCGGAACGAATGATTTGTCCAAGAGCAAAGCTTAAAATGATAAAAACGGCACCGATAACAAGGACAACAAGATATTGATGAGCAAAGTCAAATGTGTTTTTACTTGAACCGATAATTTTTATGATTTTATTTATAAGCGGTGTGCAAATAACAGTAACCAAAGCACCGACAATAATACAACTATAAAATGAGAATGAGGAAGTTCTTTTTACATCGTCATAACTTTTACTTCCGAGAAGTCTTGAAATGTAGCTGGCACTACCCATTCCAAAGAGATTTCCAATACCCATAAGCATCATAAATACGGGAGTGGTGATGGTAACAGCAGCAACTTGATTTGGGTCTCCTATTTGTCCTACAAAAAAAGTGTCTGCAAGATTATATATAATTGTAACAAGCATACCGAGTATTGTAGGTATGGCAAGATTGGCAATTGCTTTTGGTACGGGCATAGTTTCAAAGACGTCCTGCTTGCTTTTAGTGTTCATTAATTTCTCCTTATATCTTCTGATATGCTAAGGTATTATACACTTATATTTTAATAAAAGCAACATAATAAAACATACTATTATAGATGTATTTTAAATACAATAAAAAGAATAAAAATGAAAAAAACTCTTGACGGCTTGACGGATATATGGTATATTCTTTTTACCTCTTATTGGAGGGTTCTTTTTTTGTGCCCTTAAAGTGCAAACTGAAATGCACATGCAAGAGGGAGGCAAAGCCCGTAGGGCTTAGATTATATCCGGAAAACTGGAGGTGCCGTCATGAGAGTACGAGTTACTTTAGCCTGCACAGAGTGCAAACAGCGTAATTACAACACAATGAAAAACAAGAAAAACACCCCTGACAGGTTGGAGATGAATAAGTATTGCAGATTCTGCAAGAAACACACTCTCCACAGAGAAACAAAATAAGCTGGAGGTAGAAAAATGGCTGAAAAGAAAAAATCTCCTAAAGCTTCGTCAAAGAAGAATAACAATCAAGCTGTAAAAACTACCCCAAAAACTGAAAAGACAGAGACAGAAATTGTTGCAGACAAAAAGACAAGCAATAATTCAAAGACAAAACAAACAAAAGAAATAGCTTCGGCTGCAAAGTCTAAGTCCGCAAAGGTCGAGAAATCTTCAAAAGATAAATCGTCTAAGGGCAAAGATGGTAAAAAGTCGGGCAAGTTTAAGCAGTTCTTTAAGGACTTAAAGAGCGAGATAAAGAAAATTGTTTGGACCAGTAAAGAAGAGACCTTAAAAAATACAGGTGTTGTTTTACTTGTCGTTGTCATTGTCGGAGCATGTATATGGCTTGTCGACTTTGGTTTAACAAGTCTTAGAGAATTTTTGTATCAACTTTCAAATTCAAGCGCAGAGGAAGCAAGAATTATGCTTTCAATGATGATGTCTGGCTTGATGTAAGGGTATGGAGGTAAAGCAATGTCTGAAAGCTCCAAATGGTATGTTATTCACACCTATTCGGGTTATGAGAATAAAGTTGCCGATAACATAATCAAAATAGTTGAAAACCGTAAAATGCACGACCAAATTCTTGAGGTAAAAGTTCCGACAGAACTTGTTACAGAAATCAAGGATGACAAAAAGCGTGAGGTTGAAAGAAAGATATTCCCAGGCTACGTTCTTGTAAAACTCGAGGTTAAAGAAATTAACAACGAGTATGTTATGAGTGATGATGCGTGGTATGTCATTCGCAACACAAGAGGTGTTACAGGCTTTGTAGGTCCGGAAAGCAAACCTGTTCCGCTGTCAGACGCAGAGGTTCTTGCACTCGGAGTAGAAAAGAGATCCGTTGAAGTAAACTATTCAGTTGGCGACTTTGTAAACATTATCGATGGACCACTTGAAGGATTTTCAGGAGTGGTTGAGGAAATAGACACAGATAAAAATATTGTTCGTGTTAAGATTTCCATGTTCGGCAGAGAAACACCTGTCGAGTTTGAACTCGATCAGATTGAACTCGTTGTCGATTAAAACTTTTAAAAAGGTAATTTGCGGATTTTCCGCTTAATTACGGGGCACTTGTGTCCCAGTGGGAGGAGTACATAGCTATGATACTCCGCCATCTACCACATTATTATGGAGGTGCAATTTAATGGCTCAAAAGGTTATAGGCTTAATAAAACTGCAAATTCCTGCAGGAAAGGCAACACCGGCACCCCCTGTCGGACCAGCACTCGGACAACACGGCGTAAACATTATGGCGTTTACAAAGGAATTCAACGAGCGTACAA
Organism: uncultured Eubacteriales bacterium; assembly: GCA_964394885.1. Taxonomy (GTDB): domain Bacteria; phylum Bacillota; class Clostridia; order Oscillospirales; family Acutalibacteraceae; genus RZYX01. Next base: position 8,134 of record CAYMZO010000015.1, read on the forward strand.
AGAACGACATGGGACTTATAATTCCGGTTGTCATCACAGTTTATGCAGACCATTCCTTCTCATTTGTAACAAAAACACCGCCGGCAGCAATCCTTATTAAAAAGGCTTGTGGCATAGAAAGCGGTTCTGGTGTTCCAAATAAGACTAAGGTCGCAACAATTACCGGTGAGCAAATAAGAAAGATCGCCGAGCAGAAAATGCCTGATCTTAATGCAGCAAGCATTGAAACAGCTATTAGCATGATAGCTGGAACAGCTCGTAGCATGGGCGTTACTGTCGTTGATTAATGCTCTCGGGTGGGAGGAAAAATCCGATTAACCACTCTATTGGGAGGTAACTAACAAAATGAAACATGGTAAAAAATATGTTGAGAGCGAAAAGCTCATTGACAAAACAAAACTTTATGACCCATCGGAAGCACTTGAAGTTGCAGTCAAAACAGCAACAGCTAAGTTCGACGAAACCGTTGAGGTTCATGTTAGATTAGGCGTTGACTCACGTCATGCTGACCAGCAGGTCCGTGGCGCAGTCGTATTGCCAAACGGAACAGGTAAAAATGTTCGCGTTGCAGTATTTGCAAAGGGCGATGCAGCAAAGGCAGCTGAAGAAGCTGGTGCTGAAATCGTTGGAGCAGAGGATTTGGTAGCAAAGGTTCAGGGCGAAGGCTTTATGGATTTTGACGTTGCTATCGCATCACCTGATATGATGGGACTTGTTGGTCGTTTAGGTAAGGTTTTAGGACCTCGTGGTCTTATGCCAAGCCCAAAGGCAGGCACAGTTACTCCTGACGTTGCAAAGGCTGTAACAGAAGCAAAAGCAGGTAAGATTGAATATCGTCTTGATAAGACAAATATTATTCACTGCCCAATCGGTAAAGCATCATTCGGAGCAGAAAAGCTTACAGAGAACTTCAACGTTCTTCTTGATGCAATCGTTAAGGCAAAGCCGGCAGCAACAAAGGGACAGTATATTCGTTCATGTGCTGTTGCAACAACAATGGGACCTGGCATAAAGATTAATTCCGGTAAGCTTGGTTCAGCTGAATAATAATTCTCAATTAAAATATGCTTGACACAGTGTTTTCTCTGTGATAGTATATTTATGCTGTTCTAAACCAAAGACAGCAGGTGCTTATAAAGCGTAACGGCATTGCCTACCTGCCGAGGATGGAGCATACAAACAGTTTTATGCTGTAAATTTGTGTGTTAACCCTTCCTGCGGCTTGTAGGAAGGGTTTGTTTCGTTTTTAGATAAGTTATTATGGGCTTGTTCCATAATGTTCTTAATTCATAGGAGGTGAATTCGTTTGCCAAGCGAAAAAGTACTTGAAATGAAAAAGCAGGCAGTTGCAGAACTTACTGAAAAGCTTAAGGGTGCATGTGCCGGCGTTATAGTTGACTACAAGGGAATTAGCGTTGCCGATGATACAAAACTTCGTGCTGAACTTCGTGAAGCCGGTGTTGAATACAAAGTTGTAAAGAACACATTGCTCCATCTTGCAGCACAGGAAGCAGGTCTTTCTGAGATTGACTCTGTACTTGAGGGAACAACAGCTATTGCTGTTAGCACTGATGACTATGTAGCAGCAGCTCGTATACTCAGCAAGTTTGCTGAGACTCATAAGAATTTTACAGTTAAGAGTGGATTTATTGATAATGACGTTATCAGTCTTGATATGATTAACAGCCTTTCAAAACTTCCGTCTCGTGAAATTCTTCTTGCAACAGTATGTAATGCGTTTAACGCGCCTATTGCTGCTCTTGCTCGTGCTCTTCAGGCAGTTGTCGATAAGAGTGGAGAAGAGGTTCCAGCAGAGGAAGCAAAGGCTGAGGAGACTCCAGCAGAAGCTCCTGCAGCAGAATAATTTAATTTTTAAAAACAATATGGAGGTAATTTAAAATGGCATCTGAAAAGATTACAGCTCTCATTGAAGAGATTAAAGTTCTTACAGTTCTTGAGCTTTCTGAGCTCGTTAAAGCAGTCGAAGAGGAATTCGGTGTATCAGCAGCTGCAGCAGTTGCAGTAGCAGCTCCAGCAGAAGGTGGCGCAGCAGCAGCAGAGGAGAAGACAGAGTTTGACGTTATCCTTGCTGAAGTTGGTGCTGAAAAGATTAAGGTTATCAAGGCTGTTCGTGAAATCACAGGTCTTGGCCTTGCAGAAGCAAAAGCTATCGTTGACGGTGCTCCAAAGGCTGTTAAAGAAGCAGCTTCTAAGGAAGACGCAGAGTCAGCTAAAGAGAAGCTTGAAGCAGCTGGCGCAAAAGTTGAACTTAAATAAGTTTGATTCAATTCAAAGACCTGCCTTTGTGGCAGGTCTTTTTTTGTCATACGGTATGAATATTGATTGAGAGTTTTATAATAAGTTAATAACCAATAAATAGGATTTTTATTAATTTATCGTGTTGTAACCTTTACATTATGGGCAGAATAAATTATAATATACAATTAGTTATTCGGAGTGAAAGCATTGAAAACACCGAAAAAACACTATCTGCCGGGAATGAGATCTATTAAGACTGCAATAGCGGTTTTTGTATGTATGTCTCTTTACCAAGTGCTCCATAATATAAGCTTGAATTTTGTTGATAATTCAAACGAAATAGTAAAGATTATAATGTTTTTTGTCAATAGAAACAATCCTATTTATGCGTGCATATCTTCAATAATAGCAATGCAAAGTACAATCGAGGACTCTTGGGAAAAAGGGAAGACACGTGTGCTTGGAACGGTGCTTGGCGGTGTTATCGGACTTCTTTCACTGTATGCAGATATGGCATTATATAATCGCAGGTTTACCATACTGGTTGTGCCTTTTGCAGTATTGTTTGTCATCTGGTTTTGTAACATTATAAAAAAACCTAACGCAACAGCTTTTGCTGCAGTAACACTTGTAATAATTTTAATTGTAGCAGACAAAAACGGTTATCCCGAATATCTTTATGCAATAAACAGGACAATAGATACCGCAATTGGTGTCTTAATTGCAATGGTCGTTAATCTATCTTTTAAAAAGCCACAAACCAACCAGTTGGAGGAGATTAATGATGATTGAAATTACACAGGCAAAAGAAACAGACCTTGTCGGAATGCTGGAATTGTATACAAATCTAAACGGATATACTGTACCGCTTGTAGATTCTCGGGTTGAAAGCGTGTGGAATAAGATTTTAGAGGAAGAAAGCAGATATACATTTGTTGCCCGTGAAAATGAAAGGGTTATTGCAACTTTAACACTGTTTATTCATCAAACCCTTGCCAGTGGTCAGCGACCATTTGCATTAGCTGAATATTTGGTAACCCATCCTGATTACAGAGGGCTGGGAATAGCGGGAATAATGCTTTCGGTTGCACAAAAAATAGCACAGAGAAACAACTGCTATAAAATTATGCTTATAACAGGGCAGAGTAGTGAAACTGTACATAGGCTCTATCAAAGAGCAGGATATAAATCGCAGGGAAAAACAGCGTATGTAAAAGAATTAGAGGAGAGATTAATTTGACCGAAAATGAGAGACTATCAAATCTTTTGTTTCCAGACCTTAAAGTAACTCCGCAGGAGCTTGAAGAAAGGTATCCGAGCCGTGATTTGCCTGAAGGGGCAAGAGTAACAAGGTTTGCACCAAGTCCAACGGGCTTTTTGCATATAGGCGGACTTTTTGCGGCTATGATTGCAAAGCTTACAGCCGACACAACAAATGGTGCTTTTTATCTTAGAATAGAGGATACCGATAAAAAACGTGAAATAGATGATGGAGTATCTGAAATAATAAAAGGACTAAACTCTTTTGGCATAACAGTAACCGAAGGTGTAGTTGCATTTAATAAAGAAGAGGGTAACTATGGACCTTATCAGCAGAGCAAACGTCGTGAAATATATCACTGCTTTGCCAATGAGCTGGTTAAGCAAGGTCTGGCATACCCTTGCTTCTGCACGTCGGACGAGCTTTCAGAACTTCGTGATAGGCAGGAAGAGCTTGGCGTTAATAAAGGCTACTATGGAGAATTTGCAAAGTGCCGTAATCTTTCCTTTGAAGAAATAGAACATAACATAAAAAATGGCAAGCCGTATGTGCTTCGTCTTAAATCTCAGGGCGACGAAAATAAAAAAATAATGTTTGATGATATGATTAAGGGCAAGATTGAGATGCCTGAAAACATTCAGGATATTGTTCTTTTAAAAACAGATGGAATTCCAACATATCATTTTGCTCACGCTGTTGATGACCATTTGATGAGAAGTACTCATATAGTAAGAGGAGATGAATGGATTTCCTCTGTACCAACACATATTCAGCTATTTAAATATTGTGGATTTAAAGTCCCTAAGTATGCTCATATTGCTCCGATTATGAAAGAGGAAGACGGTGGCAAGAGGAAGCTTAGCAAGAGAAAAGACCCCGAGGCAGCTGTTTCATATTATGCACAGGAAGGCTTTCCAAAAGAGAGCGTTATTGAATATTTGCTAACTCTTGCAAATTCAAATTTTGAAGAGTGGAGAAAGGCAAATCCAAATGAACCGCAAAGCAAATTTCCGTTTAATCTTAAAAAGATGAGTGCAAGCGGAGCACTTTTTGACTTGGCAAAGCTCAACGATGTAAGCAAGAATGTCATATCGTTTATGACAGCGGACGAAGTCCTTGAAAAAACGCTTGAATGGGCAAATGAATTTGATAAGGATTTTTATGAAATCATTAATGCCGATAGGGATTATGCTAAGGCGATTTTCAGCATTGACCGAGGAACAAAAAAGCCAAGAAAAGATATTGCAAAGTGGAATGAAGTTAAAGGCTATGTAGAGTATTTTTATGATGAAATCTATAATCCAAATCTTGAGCTTCCGGAAAATGTAAGCGGTGAAGATGCTGCAAAGATAATTGAAAAATATATTGAAGTGTATAATGAAAATGATGATAAAGACCAGTGGTTTGCAAGGATAAAAGATATATGTGAGCCTTTAGGATACACTCCGAATGTTAAGGAATATAAGGCAAATCCCGAAAGCTTTAAGGGACACGTTGGTGATGTTTCAACCGTAATCAGAATTGCCGTTACATCTCGAAGGAACACACCGGACCTTTGTTCCATAATGAATCTTTTGGGCAAAGAAAAGGTTATAAAGAGACTAAATATGGCAAAGACATTTTTTGAGGGGGAATAAGCAATGGATGAAATCATAACAGAGAGACCTTCTAATTTTATACACGATTATATTTATGAGGATTTAAAAAATGGGGTTTATGATTGCGTTCAAACTCGTTTTCCACCCGAGCCAAACGGGTATCTTCATATAGGACATGCAAAGGCTATTTGCATAAATTTTACAACAGCACAAAAATATAAAGGCATTTGTAATCTTCGTCTTGACGATACCAACCCGACAAAAGAGGATGTTGAGTACGTTGACAGCATATTGGAAGATATAGAATGGCTTGGTTTTAAACCCGAAAATATTTATTATGCTTCAAGCTACTTTGAATTTATATATGAGTGTGCAATAAATCTTATAAAAATGGGGAAGGCGTATGTTTGCGACCTCTCTGCCGAAGAGATGAGAGAATACAGAGGAACTCTTACAGAACCCGGCAAAAACAGCCCGTATAGAGACAGAAGCGTTGAGGAAAACCTTGAACTGTTTGAAAGAATGACTAAAGGTGAATTTCCAAACGGAGCAAGAGTGCTTCGTGCTAAAATAGATATGTCATCACCAAACTTAAATATGAGAGACCCTGTAATTTATAGAATTGCTCATATAACTCACCACCAGACAGGAGATAAATGGTGTGTATATCCAATGTATGATTTTGCACATCCACTTTCCGATGCTGCGGAAAAGGTAACACATTCGCTTTGTTCTCTTGAGTTTGAAAATCACAGACCGCTTTATGATTGGTTCTTAAAAGAATTGGGACTTAATCGTCCTCCAAGACAGATTGAGTTTGCAAGACTTAACCTCAATTATTGTGTAACAAGCAAACGTAAATGCCTTTACCTTGTTGAAAAAGGCATTGTAAACGGTTGGGATGACCCAAGGATGGCAACAATAAGCGGAATGAGAAGGCGTGGATATCCTGCTGCGGCAATAAGAGAGTTCTGCGATAGAATTGGTGTTTCAAAGGCTTATAGCGTTGTTGATTACGGCCTTTTAGAGGCCTGCGTCAGAGATAATTTGAATGCAAATGCACCGAGAGCAATGGCTGTTTTGGACCCGCTTAAGGTTATAATAGACAACTATCCTGAGGGTAAGACCGAGGAGATAGAGGTTGAAATAAACCAAGATAAGCCTGAACTCGGCAAACGTAAAGTTACATTTTCAAAAGAAATTTTTGTTGAACGTGATGACTTTATGATTGAGCCTGTAAGAAAATATTTCAGACTTTATCCGGGCAATGAAGTAAGGCTTAAAAGTGCATATTTTGTAACCTGTACAAGCTTTGAGCAGGACGAAAACGGAAAGGTAACCTGTCTTCACTGCACATACGACCCTGAAAGTAAGGGCGGGAATTCTCCTGACGGAAGAAAAGTAAAGGGAACTCTTCATTGGGTTTCTGCTGTGGATAACGTTAAGGCGGAAATAAGACTTTATGACAGGTTGTTCAATGTTGAAAATCCGTCAAGCGATGATGAACCTCTTGATAACTTTATAAATCCTAATTCGCTTACAGTTTTAAACGACTGCTTGCTTGAAGGTGGACTTAAAGGAGTAAAATCGGGAGACACATTCCAGTTTATGAGAAAAGGATATTTCTGCGTTGATAAAGACAGTACAGATGACCATATTATAATTAACAGAACTGTTGAACTCAACTCATCGTGGAACTAAGGAATGTCAAAGTATATGATTTGATGTTTTTAACGTAAAGATGTTTAAAATAAAAAGGCAGTGTGAAATTTCACACTGCCTTTTGTAATATAAAAAATTAAACTGATTTTGTGCTATCACCGGATACGCTTGAAATAGAGTTTAGGAAGAGATCAAGCTTAATAAGTTAAACTCAACCGAGTGGCATAAAACAAGAAC